>PLSJ01000062.1:9856-20709 GCA_003165115.1 Syntrophaceae bacterium
GTGGTGGTGGGAAGGAGCAACATCGTGGGCAAACCCATCGCCAATATGATGCTTCAGAAGGCAAAGGGCGCCAACGCCACGGTCACTGTCTGCCATACGGCGACGAAGGATATGGCCTTTCATACCAAGAGGGCCGACATCCTCATCGTGGCCGCGGGCAGACCCAAGGCGATCACCGCCGACATGGTCAAAGAAGGCGCGGTGGTCATCGACGTAGGCGTCAACCGGATCGGCATGACCCCCGANNATGATCACCCCCGTGCCCGGAGGGGTCGGTCCCATGACGATCACCATGCTCATGCTGAACACGGTGAAAGCGGCGAAGGTGGCGGGAGGAGTTAACTAAGGAGGACGTCCATGGCCGATTATCTGTACGAAGAAAAGGAAGATTTTGAAGGCAAGAAAGTAAGGGTGCTGGGCGCTACTTACGAGCCCGGCAAGCCGCAAGAACGGGCCGACTGGACAAGTAAGCTCGGATCCGAGAGCGAGCGCCTCGGCTACCTGAAGAGCGCCCTCCGGTACTGGTACAGCACCGACTGGTTCGGCAGCGAGAAAAGGAAACAGGAAGCTTAAATGCTCATAAGTCTCTATGTCCTGTAGGACTTATTGACTGCCACAAGGGAGGCAACCCATGAGTTTTGCGATACCCACAATCAGCTATAGCGGAAAGATCAGGGAAGTGACCATCGGGAGCGGAAGCACCGCTGTCACGGTGGGCGGAGGATCTTGTTATCCCTTTTACACCTTTGAGGGAGCCATGCCCCATCCGCCGCGCGTGGCCTTCGAGGTGTGGGACTATGCGCCCGAGGATTGGCCTGCCTGGGCTGTCGAGCCCTATAAGGACGTGATCGGAGACCCTGCGGCCTGGGCCAAGAAGTCCGTGGAGACGTACGGTGCGGAGATGATCGCCCTTCTCCTGAAGAGCGCCGACCCGAACGGCATGGACCGTCCCGTGGAAGAGGTCGTCTCCACCGTGAAGGCGGTCTCTGACGCGATCTCGGTGCCGCTCATCGTCTGGGGCTGCGCCAACGACGACAAAGACGCGCTCATGCTCCGGCGTGTGGCGGAGCTCTGCGAGGGCAAAAACGTGGCCCTCGGCCCGGTCACCGAGAAGAACTACAAGCAGATCGGGGCCATGGCCATCGGCTACAACCAGGTGGTAATCGCTTCCACGCCCATCGACGTGAACCTCGCCAAGCAGCTCAACATCCTCTTGGGGAACCTGGGCGTGCCCGAGAACCGGGTGCTCATCGACCCCACCACGGGGGGCCTGGGCTACGGTCTCGAATACTCCTATTCGGTGATGGAGCGCGACCGCATGGCCGCCCTCACGCAGGAGGACGTCAAGCTCCAGGCGCCGATCATCTGCAACCTCGCGAACGAGGTGTGGAAGACAAAAGAGGCGAAGACCAAAAGGGAGGATAACCCGAAGCTCGGCGACGAGAAAAAGAGGGCCGTCCTCATGGAATCGGTGGCCGCGATGACGCTGGCCATGGCGGGCGCCGACATACTGATCATGAGACACCCCGACGCCATCTCCTACACCAGGCAGATGTTCGGGGAACTCGTTTAATAAGGGGGAACCATGTCCGAACAAAAGATACGGAGCGTCGATAAAGCGACCCTCGAAATGATAGACAAGGCGGAAAAAGAGAACATTTCCACCGCCTTCACCAGGGCGGACGATTTGAAGCCCTGCCCCATAGGGGTGGAGGAGAGCTGCTGTAAGATATGCGCCATGGGACCGTGCAGGATGCCGCGGTCGAAGAAAGGCGATGACAAGAAGCGCACCGGGGTCTGCGGCGCCACTATCGACACCGTCGTGGCGAGGAACTTCGCCCGGAAGATTGCCGCGGGCACCGCGTCCCATTCCGACCATGCCCGGGAGGTCGTCGAGACCTTCCTGAAAACGGCGAAAGGCGAGGCCCAGGGGTTTGCCATCAAGGACGAGGTAAAGCTCATGGAAGTGGCCCTCGACTTCGGCGTCCCCATAGAAGGGAGAGACGCGAAAGAGATCGCCATCGACGTCGGGGAAAAGGCGCTGGCCGAGTTCGGCAGGCAGAGCGGAGAGGCCGCCTACATCAAGAAGGCGCCCCTCAAGAGGCAGGAGATATGGCGGAAGCACGGCGTCGTCCCCAGGGGCATCGACAGGGAAGTGGTCGAGATGATGCACCACACCCACATGGGCGTCGACCAGGACTATAAGCACCTCATGCTCCAGGCCACACGCTGCGCCCTCGCGGACGGCTGGTCCGGCTCGATGATCTCTTCCGACCTCCAGGACATCATGTTCGGCACCCCCGTGCCCGTCCTCGGCACCTTCAACCTGGGCGTGCTGAAAGAAGACCAGGTCAACGTCGTGGTCCACGGCCATGAGCCACTCCTGCCCGAGCTCCTCGTGATCGCGTCCCGCGATCCCGAGATAAAGCAGCTGGCGGAAAAGGCGGGTGCAAAAGGCATCAACCTCGCCGGCATGTGCTGCTCCGCGAACGAGGTGCTCATGCGCCACGGCATCCCCTGTGCGGGGAACTTCCTCCAGCAGGAGCTGGCGCTCGTCACNNGTGGCGGAGTGCTTCCATACGAAGCTGATCACCACGTCCGACAGGGCCAAGATCGAAGGCGCGCAGCACATGGAGTTCCACCCGGAAACCGGTCTCGACACGGCAAAGAAGATCCTGAAGATGGCCATCGAGAACTTCCCGAACAGGCGCCACAACGTCGCCATCCCCCAATACTCTCAGGACGGGGTGGTCGGCTTCTCCCACGAGACGATCAACTACCTTCTGGGCGGCCTCTTCCGCGCGAGCTACAAGCCGCTCAACGATAACATCATAAACGGCCGCATCCGGGGCGTGGCGGGCGTGGTGGGCTGCAACAACGCGAGGACCCCCCACGATCAGGGCCACCTGGAGATGGTCAAGGAGTTGCTCAGGAACGACGTGATCGTCCTCTCGACGGGCTGCTCGGCCATGGCCTGCGGCAAGGCGGGGCTGCTCACGCCCGAGGCCGCCAAGACCTACGCGGGATCGGGCCTGGCGGAGGTCTGTGAGACGGTCGGCATCCCCCCTGTCCTTCACATGGGGGCCTGCGTGGACAACTCGCGCATCCTCATCGCCGCAACGGCCATGGTAAAAGAGGGTGGCCTGGGCGACGACATCTCCGACCTGCCCGCGGCCGGCGCCGCCCCCGAATGGATGAGCGAGAAGGCGCTGGCCATCGGCCAGTACTTCGTCGCTTCCGGCGTCTATACCGTCTTTGGCACCACGTGGCCCACCTTCGGCTCGGAAGCTCTGACAAAGCACCTCTTCGAAGAGCACGAGGAGCTGTACAAGGGCATGTGGGCCTTCGAGCAGGATCCCATAAAGGCGGCTTCACTCATGATCGCCCACATCGACAAAAAGAGAAAGGCCCTGGGGCTCGAGAAGGCCAGGGAAAGGGTGCTCTTCGATATGGCCATGAGAAGGGCTTTGGCGTAAGGCTTTAGCGTAAAGAAGGAGGAGGCAACATGTCAAAGATCATTTGTTCTGCGGCCATAAGAGGGGCGCAGAAGATATACGACAGATCGGAAGGCCTTTATAAAGAGGCCCTCGCGAAATACGGACCGGAGCAGGAGATAGGCTTTCCCAACACCGCGTACTATCTCCCCATTATCTACGCCATGACGGGCATACCCGTCGCTAAGCTGTCTGACTGCGGCAAGGTCTTCGACCTCTGCAAAAAGCTGATACCGCCGCCCGTCAGGGAGACCACCCCCCTGCCCTACCTCGCGCCCACTCTGGATGCCGGCATGGCAACGTTCTTCGTCGAGGAGATAGCCGAGGCGATAGGGTACCTGACGCATCCTGACCGCTACGCCAACGCGGAAGACCCCACGGCCGGGAACATCTGGCTGGGGGCCGCCTCCGACCTCATCTTCAGGAAGAGGGGCGTCGAGTTCGTCGACGGCACCGCCCCTGGTTTTGCCGCCATCGTGGGCGCCGCGCCCGATGCGCAGACGGCGGCGAAGATCGCCCTCGAATTGCAGGAGAAGAACCTCTACGTCTTCATGTGCGGCGAGAACGGCGGCAAGAGGTTCGCGGAGCAGCTTGTTGAGGCGGGCGTCCAGGTCGGCTGGTCCACGCGCCTCGTCCCCTTCGGCCCCGACATCCACCAGGCGGTCTTCGCCATAGGCTTTGCCTGCCGCGTGGCCATGGCCTTCGGCGGCATCAAGCCGGGCGACTTCAGAAAGAACCTCATCTACAATAAAGACAGGACCTACGCCTTCGTCATGGCGCTGGGCGACGTCACCGACGAGTGGTACGCGAATGCCGCGGGCGCCATCAACTGGGGCTTCCCGACCATCGCAGACACCCCTATCCCCCAGGTCCTGCCCACGGGTATCTGTACTTACGAGCACGTGGTCTCCAACATCCCTCACTCCCACATCACGGAGAAGGCAGTGGAGGTCAGGGGCCTCAAGGTGCAGGTCGCCAAGGTCCCCATCCCCGTCTCCTACGGCCCTGCGTTCGAGGGGGAAAGGGTCCGGGGCGAAGACATCTACCTGGAAATGGGCGGCGGCAAGACCGTCGCCGTCGAATGGACCACCTCCAAACGGATGGAAGAGGTCGAGGACGGCCACGTCGAGGTGATAGGACCGGACGTCAAAGACGTGAGCCCCGGCACCCGCCTCCACTTCGCCATGGTGGCGGAGGTAGCGGGCAGGGCCTTTCAGGAGGACTTCGAGCCCATCCTGGAGCGTCAGAACCACCACCTCATCAACCAGGCCCAGGGCATCATGCACATAGGCCAGCGCGACATCGCCTGGCTGCGCATCTCCAAGCAAGCGGTCGAGAAAGGCTTTACCCTTGCCGACATAGGCAAGATCGTCCATGCCAAGTACCACCAGGACTTCGGCGCCATCTTCGACAAGGTGCAGGTGAAGATATATACGGACGAGGCGAAGGTCAAAGAGGTCCTGGAACAGGCCCGCGCCTCTTACAACCACAGGGACGCGCGCGTCGAGAACATGACGGACGAGACGACCGACACCTTCTACTCCTGCACCCTTTGCCAGTCGTTCGCGCCGAACCACGTCTGCGTCATCGCACCCGAGAGGACGGGCCTTTGCGGCGCCTATAACTGGCTCGACTGCAAGGCATCCAACGAGATCAACCCGGAAGGGCCGAACCAGCCCATACAGAAGGGAGAGGTCCTCGACGCGAGGTACGGCCAGTTCAAGGGGGCCAACGACTTCGTCTTCAAGGCATCACGCCAGAAGGTCGAGAACGTCAGCTTCTACAGCCTCATGATCGACCCCATGACAACCTGCGGCTGCTGCGAGTGCATCGCCGCCGTGTTACCCATCGCGAACGGGATCATGACCGTCGACCGGGATTATACGGGCATGACGCCCTGCGGGATGAAGTTCACGACGCTGGCGGGCTCCGTCGGCGGCGGCTCCCAGTCACCGGGGTTTTTAGGACACAGCAAGTATAACGTCACCCAGAAGAAGTTCCTGGCGGGCGACGGCGGTCTTTTACGCATGGTCTGGATGCCGAAGAGGCTGAAAGAAGAGCTGGGCGAGCGGCTTGCGAAGCGGGCGGCCGAGCTGGGCGTGCCCGACCTCATCGACAAGATCGCCGATGAGACGGTGGCGACGACCGAGGAAGAAGTCATCGCCTACTGTACGGAAAAAGGACATCCGGCAATAACCATGGAGCCTATTATGTAAGAAAAGGCAAGACTGAAAAGGCAGCGCGTCACGCGCTTGAAAAGGGAAGACGGTGCAATTCCGTCACGGGCCCGCCGCTGTAAGGGGGGACGAGGGGCGCAAACGACCACTGGGGAAACCTGGGAAGGTGCGCCGGCAAGGATGAACCCCGAAGTCAGAAGACCTGGCCTTTCAGTCTTACTCGAACCCCTTCTCCCCGCGGTCGGGAAAGGAAGCTAACTTGATAAGGAGACGAACATGGCACTCACCGGTATCCAGATATTCAAGCTTCTTCCCAAGACCAACTGCGGGGAGTGCGGCTCCCCCACCTGTCTGGCATTTGCCATGGCACTTGCCGCGGGCAAGGCGGAGCTCGATAAATGTCCGACCATCTCCGACGAGGCAAAAGCGCAGCTCAGTGAGGCGAGCGCACCGCCTATCAGGCAGTTGACCATAGGCACGGGCGACTATGCCGTGAAGCTCGGCGGCGAGACGGTCATGTTCCGCCACGAGAAGACGTTTTTCAATAAGCCGGGCCTTGCCATCCTCGTCACGGGCGGCATGGACGACAAAGAGGTCTCCCGCCGCCTGACCGCGCTGTCCGAGCTGCAGTACGAGCGTGTGGGCCTCAACCTGCGGCCCGAGCTCGTTGCCGTGAAAGAGGACGGCGACATGGCGCGCTTCCTCGATATCGTGAAGCAGGTCGCGGCCACGCCTTATAGCCTCATCCTCATGTCGGCGGACCCCGCCGCCATGAAAGAGGCGCTGGCTCTCACAAAAGAGAAAAAGCCCCTTATCTATGCCGCGACGATGGAGAACGCGGACGCCATGGCCGCTCTTTCCAAAGAGTATGCCTGTCCCCTCGCCGCAAAAGCCCAGGGGCTCGAAGAGCTTGCCGCCCTCACCGAGAAGCTTACCGCCTTGGGGGTCAAGGATATAGTCCTCGATTCAGGCGCCCGGACTTTGAGGCAGGCATTCTCCGACCAGATCGCCATCAGGCGGTCGGCGCTCCAGTCAAAATTCAAGCCCCTCGGCTTCCCGACCATTACCCTGCCCTGCGAGATGACGGACGACATCATGAAAGAGACGCTCATAGCCTCGGCCTTCATCGCCAAGTACGCCGGGCTGATCGTGCTGTCCGACTTCGCGGGCGAGAACGTCTTCCCTCTCCTGCTCGAGAGACTCAACATCTATACGGACCCGCAGCGGCCCATGACCACCGAGCAGGGCATCTACCCCATCAACAACCCCGACGCCACGTCACCCGTGCTCGTCACCTGCAATTTCTCCCTCACCTATTTCATCGTCTCCGGCGAGATAGAGAACTCACGGGTGCCGGTGTGGCTCTGCGTCATGGATACGGAAGGGCTCTCGGTCATGACCGCCTGGGCCGCGGGCAAGTTTGTCGCCGATACGGTCGGTCCCTTCCTCAAGAAGAGCGGCATCGCGGAAAAGGTCAACCACAAGAAGCTTATCATCCCCGGCTACGCGGCAGGCATCCTGGGCGACCTGGAAGAAGAGCTGCCCGGCTGGCAGATTACGGTCGGTCCCCGTGAGGCCGCCCACATACCGGCTTTCCTAAAAAACAGGTGAGGAGGAACAATGCTTATCATAGGTGAAAACCTCAATGTCATATCGAAGAAGATCGGCCAGGCGTTAAAGGACAGGGACCCGGCGCCGATCCAGGAGATGGCGGTCGCGGAGACCAAGGCAGGGGTCGACCTGATCGACCTCAACCTCGGACCGGCCCGCAAGGCAGGGGCCGAGCTGATGGAATGGGTCGTCAAGACCGTGCAGCAAGTGACCGACGTGATGCTCTGCCTCGACACGACGAACGTCGAGGGCATAGAGGCGGGGCTTAAGGCCTGCAAAAGCAAGGCACTCATCAACTCCATCTCCGCGAGACCGGACAGGCTCGACGCCCTCATGCCCATCGCCAAAAAGTACGGCGCTGCCTACATCGCCCTCAGCTTGGGCGTGGAAGGCATCCCCAGGGACGCGAACGAGCGCGCCCTTCTCGCCGCCGAGCACCTGGCCAAGGCCGCCGAATACGGCATACCGGAAGAGGACATGTGGATCGACCCCATAGTCCTTCCCACGAACACACAGCAGGTCCAGGTACAGGGCTGCACGGAGTTCATGGTAATGCTCGGGGACATCGCCCCGGCTGCCAAGTCCACCTGCGGTCTCTCGAACATCTCGAACGGCGCCCCCGATCATCTCCGCCCTATCCTGAACAGGACCTACGCCATCTTTTTGAAGCGCTACGGCATGTATTCGGCGATCGCCGACGCCTTCGACAAGGAGCTTCAGGAAATCGCGAAAGGCAAGAGACCCGAGATCGAGGCCCTCGTCTACAAGGTGATGGATGGAGAAGCGGTAAGTCTCACAGGTCTCTCGAAAGAGGAGACCGACTATGTGAAGACGGCCAGGGTCCTCGTGGGACAGACACTCTATTCCGACTCGTGGCTTGACCTGTAAGCCATGGACGACCTGACCTTCCTCAAGGAGATGGAGCGGGAGAGCGCGGAGCAGATATCCGCCTGCTACCAGTGCTACCGCTGTACGACGGGCTGCCCCGCGCTGCCGGAGATGGACATCGTTCCCCACCGGGTCATCCGGTACATCATGCTGGGCGAAAGAGACAAGGTGCTCGCATCCAGGACCATCTGGTCCTGTCTCCAGTGTTATACGTGCAGCGTCCGCTGTCCGAACGACATCCATATAGGCCACGTCTTCGATACGGCGCGCAAGATAGCCGTCCGCGAAAACAAGGCCCTGTCCGACGTCTGGACCTTCGATACGCTCTTCCTCGACAGCGTCCGGAAACACGGCCGGCTTTACGAGATGGAAGCGATCATGCGCTACAAGCTGAAAAAGAAGGACCTCTTCTCCGATACGCGCATGGGCCTCGACATGATGAGGAAGGGCAGGATGGCCCTTTTGCCCCACAACATCAAGGACAAGAAGGGGCTGCAAAGGGCGCTCGGCCGGCTGGCCCAAAAAGCACGGGAAACGTGATAAAGTATTGGCCCCGCGTATAAGGGCGGGGAAGGCATTATCGCGCGGGTACCCGGCTAAAACAGGTCGTTCGAGAGAGGTGGCTCGATATGGTGACGTTGACGTATTACCCCGGTTGTTCTCTGAAAACGGGGAGCAAGTTTTACGAAGCTTCGATCCAAAAGGTGTTTTCGACTTACGGCATCGGGCTCAGGGAACTTCCCGACTGGTCGTGCTGCGGGGCCTCGGCGGCCCACACGATCGATGAGGACGTCGCCCACGTGCTCGTGGCGCGCAACCTCGCGATTGCCGAAAAGCAGGAGCTCAATTTCTTCGCGCCCTGCTCTGCCTGTTACAGCCGCTCAAAGATCACCAACGATACGATACGGAGCGACATAAGCCTGCAGGACCGGCTGAACGACGCCATCGCGCCCCTCGAATGCACGGGCTCGCTGGAGATAAAGAATATTATCGAGGTGCTCGACGACCACGTCGGCGTCTCCGTTATTGCGAAGAAGAAGCGTTTCGACCTGTCCGCCCTGCGGGTGGTGCCCTATTACGGTTGCGTGCTCACGCGGCTCATGCGGGTGAAGCCCTTTGACGACAGGGAGAACCCGCGGAGCATGGACGGGCTGCTGGAAGCGCTCGGGGCGACCGTCCTGGACTGGCCCTTTAAGATGGAGTGCTGCGGGGCCGCCAAGACGCTGACCGACAAGGAGATGACCGTGCGCCTCTCCGAGCGGATCATGGCCAGGGCAATAGGCGCGGGGGCAGACGCCATCGTCACCCCGTGCCCGCTGTGTCAGATGAACCTCGATTTGCTGCCGAGCCTCGGCAGCACCATTCCGGTCATTCCCACGCTGTTCCTGTCGGAGGTCTTCGAGCTCGCGCTCTACGGCCGGATGATCGGCCTGAGTTCTCATTTCGTCCCCGCGGAGACGGTAGTCACGAAGATCAAGGAGGCGTGAGGCTATGGAGGCGCAAGAGACACTTGATTTCATCAAGGCCCAGGACCCCGAAGGGGGTGAGCGCCTGAAGCGTCTGCTCGACAAGAAGTCCAGCCTGGCCGAAGGGAACGTCTACGGCGAGTGTTTCACCGAGCGTCAGTTTAACCTGGTCTTCGATCCACTTCTCAGCTCGGCCTTTGAAAAGGCGCGGATATTGGAGCTTTTGAGCGCACACGACGAGAAAGTCGCCTCGCTCGCTGCACAGCTTTCCATGGACAAGGCGCGCGTCTTCGCACACCTTCTGGACCTGGTAAAGAGGAACATGGTGGAGATCGCAGGGTTCGACGAGAGACACCCTGTCTTCAAAAAGAGGTGGTAAGGGTTATGGATAAGGTCGGAAAAGTACTGGTCATCGGAGGCGGCATCGGCGGGATGGAGGCTTCCCTCAACCTCGTGGAAGCAGGCTTCAAGGTCTATCTGGTCGACGAGAAGCCGAACATCGGCGGCAAGATGGCGCAGCTCGACAAGACATTCCCGACCAATGACTGCTCCATGTGCATCATGGCGCCGAAACTCGTGGAGGTGGGGAGGAACGCGAACGTCGAGCTGCTCATGGGCAGCGAGGTGGTGGCGCTCGAAGGACAGCCGGGTAATTTCACCGCCGTCATCAAAAGGCGGCCGCGCAGGATCATCAAGGAAAAGTGTACGTCCTGCGGCCTCTGTGCGCCCTTCTGTCCCCTCGACGTGCCTGCGGATTACAACGAAGGGCTTTCGCGCAGGAGCGCCGCCTTCATCAACTTTCCCCAGGCCATCCCGTCCACCTACTCCATCGACCGGCAAATACCGCCCTGCGTCAACAGGTGCCCCATCAACATCAATGCGCGGGACTACGTGGGCCTCATTGCACAGGGCAAATTCCTGGAAGCCCTCGACGTCGTACGCGAGAAGCTGCCCTTTCCCGGCACCATCGGCCGCATCTGCAACCATCCCTGTGAGGACGCATGCCTCAGGGGCGAAAAGGTCGACCAGCCCCTCAGCATATGCGCGCTGAAGCGCTTTGTCGCCGACTACGAGACAGGGCGGCGGGAGCCTCCCGTGCCAGGAACAGGGCCGGACAAAGGGAAGAAGGTCGCGGTGATCGGCGGCGGCCCTTCCGGCATGGCATGTGCCATAAACCTTCGGAAGGCGGGTTACGGCGTCACGATCTTCGAGGCCCG
>PLSJ01000264.1 GCA_003165115.1 Syntrophaceae bacterium
CTATATCGGCATTTTCGACTTGCTCGCGGTATCCGCGAACATGCAACAGGCGGCCGCAGGGGTTCCGGTGATGGGCGCCCCGCAGACCCTGGACACGGTGATGGAGGTCGACGCGGCCAACGTCATGAACCTGGACACGAGGCGTGAGGACAATAGCGACGCATTGACGGGCCACGTCGAGGCCGATACCATTTACAACCTGGGCGCGCTCACGAAGTTTTCTATCGCGTTCAGCCGCGCCGAGGCGCAACATTTCGCGTTTCTTTACGCATACGCCCTCGGGTTGTGCACCAGCACCGCATGGTCCGCCGGTTACAAGCACGTCATCACTCCGGCCGACCCTGGAGTGCCGCCTTTCTTCACCGGTGCCTTCCGCTATGGCAAGACCATCGTGAAGGGTCTCTTTTCCGACCTGCTCGTCTCCACAGTCACGTCGACATTCGCAAAGGACAAGTGGCTCACGTTGAAGGCGGACATCGCCGGCAGCGGCTTGTATGCATCGACTGTCATAGAAGAGACGGTCACGGCCGCCTACGACGCTGCCAGTCTCACCCTTGCCGCAAACGGCGTGCAGGGTGCGGACGCTCCTACCAGACTCAGCAACGTCCAGCGCATCAGGGTCCAGGACCCTGTCACTCTGGAATGGGTGCAGGTGGCCTTCAGCGCGGTCTCCGGCGCTGTTCCTGCCGTCATCACGATCACGGCTCCGGGCGCGGCGGTGACCGCCACGTCCTACAAGATTCTCTATGACGCCGTTGAGCCTGCCTGGGCCACGTTTCCCGCGCGCGTTGTTCAAAGCCCGCTGCGGGTCAGCAACACCGTCATGAAGCTCGGCGGCCAGTGGGATCCGGTCGGCCTCGCTTATCTGGGCGGCTACATGCTGGCAGACGAGATCGAGAGCATCGAGCACACCATCACCAACACGGACCAGGTCGAGATGCGCATCGGCGGCACGGGGACATATGCCAACTATGCTTTGAGGGTAGACCGCAAACAGGCCCTCAAGCTCACGAGGCAGATGCGTGATTATATGCTCCAGAATTACATCGGGATCGGGCAGGGAAACGCTCAAACTTTTGCGGTGCGCCTCACCGCCACCGGTGATTCGTTTGCGACTGGCCAGAACTATTATGTGGACCTCGTCTTTCCGGTTGTCGGGGTCCTCAGCGCCCCTCTCAGCATAGCCGATAAGGTGGTCGCGGAAGCCGGCGACTTGCTGCCCATGTACGACCCTATTTCCGGCTATTCGGTCAGGGTCGAGATTGGCGACACAGTGGCAAAATATGCCTCACTGACATAGGAGCTCTTCAACCCCGCCAGGGCGGGGTATATTCCACGGAGAAACTTGCGGCGCGCAACCCTTCACAGGTAGGATAGCTGGTACGCTGATCGGCAGTCAAGACCGCCTCTCCACTGGTGCCTTTGCGCCCGCTTAGGAGCTTGGTTCCGGGTATGTTTCGGCTATTCCATTGGCGACGCGACACGCGCGATCCCGTTCAGGAGACTCTATGAAGTCACCTTGGCCCGGGCCGAAAAGCGTAACACTATATTCCAAGGAGTCGGCCCATGAAGCGCAAGCACGAGAAGAAGCGCCAGGAAATGCGTTCCGGAGACCGGGGACCCCTTCCCCTCATCACCCCCGATGCTGCCGGCATCGATATCGGCTCGGGGGAGCACTGGGTGGCAGTGCCTGAAGACCGGGACGAGAACCCCGTCCGCTCCTTCGGCTGCTTCACCGCCGATCTCCATGCCATGGCGAGATGGCTCAAGGAATGTGGGATCACCACGGTCGCCATGGAATCCACGGGGGTCTACTGGATTCCGTGCTATCAGGTTCTCGAAGCGCACGGATTCGAGGTAAAACTCGTGAACGCCCGCCATGTGAAGAACGTGCCCGGACGCAAGAGCGACGTCTCCGACTGCCAGTGGCTCCAACGTCTCCACACCTACGGCCTTCTATCCGCATCCTTTCGCCCCGAGAACGAGATCTGCGTTCTCCGCTCCTACTGGCGGCACAGGGACAACCTTGTCCGCTATGCGTCTTCGCACATCCTGCACATGCAAAAGGCCCTCACGGAGATGAATGTCCAGCTGCACAAGGTGATCGCCGACATCACGGGGGTGACGGGCATGAGGATCATCCGGGCCATCCTCGAAGGGGAGAGGGACCGTGAGAAGCTCGCCCTCATGAGGACTCCGGGGGTAAAGAGCACGCCCGAAGACATTGCCAAAGCCCTTGAGGGCGACTACCGGGAAGAACACCTCTTTGTCCTGAAGCAGGCGCTTGAGCTCTATGATTTCTACCAGGATCAGATAGAAGCCTGCGACCGGGAGATAGAGGCATGCCTCTCCCGGTTTGGCACGAAGGTCGATCTGGAATCACATCCCCTCCCTCCCGTAAAAAAGGGGAAGAAGAAACCGAAGGGCGGACCTCTCGTCGATCTCCGCGCCCACCTCTACCGGATGACCGGGGTTGATTTTACCCAGGTCGATGGGCTCGATGTACTCACGGTCCAGACGATCGTTTCCGAAACCGGCCTTTCCCCTGAGGCGTTCCCCACCATGAAGCACTTCACCTCATGGCTCGCACTCTGTCCCGATAACCGCATCACCGGAGGCAAGGTCAAGAGCACGAGGACAAAAAAGGCCGCCAACCGGGCTGCCATGGCCTTTCGCATCGCGGCACAGTCGCTCGCGAACAGCAATACCGCCCTCGGGGGGTTCTACCGGCGCATCCGCGCGCGCCTCGGCGCCCCGAAGGCCATCGTCGCCACCGCACATAAGCTGGCGAGGATCTTCTACACCCTGTGGAAGACGGGTAAGCAATATGTCGACCTTGGCGCCCGGCATTACGAGGAGCGGTACAAGGACAGAATAGTACGCAGCATGAAGAAGAGACTTCACGACCTGGGGTATGCGGTCACGATAGAACCGATGGCAGAGTTATAGGACGGGTGACGACAGTTTCTCAGGAGCTCTTCAACCCCGCCAGGGC
>PLSJ01000491.1 GCA_003165115.1 Syntrophaceae bacterium
ATGATCGTCATGGACGAAGATACCTGCATGGTCGACGTGGCCAGGTATTTCCTTAATTTCCTTACCGGTGAATCCTGCGGCAAGTGCGTCCCGTGCCGTGAAGGTATCAGGCAGATGCTCAAGATCCTGACGAACATCACCACGGGAAAAGGAAAAGAGGGCGACATCGAACGCCTGGAAAAATTGGCCAGGACGACAGGTGCGGCCTCTTTGTGCGCCCTGGGGAAGACTGCTCCCAGTCCTGTCCTGAGCACGCTCCGCTACTTCAGGGAGGAGTATGAGGAGCATATTAAAAAACACCACTGCCGGGCCGGGGTATGCAAACAACTGGTCAAGTCCCCCTGTCAAAATTCCTGTCCCGCGGGCGTAGACATCCCCCGCTATATCCGGGCAATCGGCGACGAAAAATTTGGCGAGGCGGTGGCCGTGATTCGGGAGAAGATCCCGTTCCCGGCAATATGCGGTTATGTGTGCGTCCACTATTGCGAGGCCAAATGCCGCCGCGGTGAATTGGAGGAGCCGATAGCCATCAGGGAACTCAAGCGTTTTGCGGCCGACCATGACAGCGGACTCTGGAAGCAGAACGCGAGGGTAGCAACTCCGACCAGGAAGAAGGTGGCCGTGGTAGGCTCGGGTCCGGCCGGATTAACCGCGGCATACTATTCGGCCAAGCTGGGCCACGAGGTAACCGTTTTTGAAGCCTTGCCGGTAGCCGGCGGCATGATGCGCGTCGGAATACCGACATACCGTCTGCCCGCGGAAGTGTTGGACAAAGAGATAAAAGAGGTGGAGAACGCCGGGGCGAAGATAAAGACGAATAGCCCGGTAGAGTCGTTGGACGAGCTGTTCGCACAAGGTTATGACGCTGTTTTTGTCGGCGTCGGCGCGCACCGGGGCACAAAGATGGGCATAGAAGGAGAGACCGCGCCGAAGATAGTAGACGGCATAGACTTCCTCAGGGAAGTCAACCTGGGCAAGGAAATAACCGTGGGAGACAAGGTGCTGGTCGTGGGAGGGGGCAACGTGGCCATAGACGCCTCCCGGACGGCCCGCCGTCTCAAAGCGAAAGAGGTAACCATCGTCTATCGCCGGACCCGCGCTGAGATGCCTGCCAGCGAGGAGGAGATAGACGAGGCGCTCGATGAAGGCGTGGAGATCGTCTACCTGGCCACACCCACCAGGGCCGTGAGCGTGAACGGCAACGTAAAAGTAGAGTTCATACGGATGGCCTTGGGCGACGTGGACCAGAGCGGAAGGCGGAGACCGGTGCCGATATCCGGGAGCGATTATACCGCTGAGTATGACCTGATAATAAAGGCTATCGGGCAGGAGTCCGTGGTCCCCGATAAGTACGGATTAGCGGTCGATAAGGGCGGGAGGATCAAAGTAGACCCCGAGACGTTGGCTACATCACGGGAAGGGGTATATGCGGGTGGTGATGTGGTAAGCGGGCCTGCATCGGTCATAGAGGCAATCGCCGTCGGTAGACAGGCCGCGGTGTCTATCGACAAATATCTTGGTGGTCAGGGAAACATAGAAGAGGCGCTGGCACCGCCGGAAGAGGCGCCCGCACCTTTTAACCTGGAAGAAGCCGAGGGAGAGCAGCACCGGCCGCCGATAGAAATGCTGCCGCTCGACCAAAGACTCAAGGGTTATGCCCAGGTAGCTCTTGGCTTCGATAAAGGAAAAGCAAAGAGAGAGACGGGGCGTTGTCTGAGGTGTGATTTAGAGAAACGCTAAAGGCGGTACGTGATTTTAATCTCACGCATCAGGGATAGATAGTTGGAGGATGTGCTATATGAGTATGGGTAAGATCACCTTGACCATCGATGACCGGCAGGTTGAAGCCAGGCAGGAGATGACGATATTGGAAGCGGCGAAAGAGGCCGGCATATATATTCCGACACTTTGTCACCATGAGAAATTAGAGCTTTTCGGGGCCTGCCGAATCTGCACGGTGGAGATAGACGCCGGTGGGAGAAAAATGCTCGTCGCTTCCTGCATTTATCCGGTGGAGCAGAACCTGGTGGTGAAAACCAGATCGGAAAACATAGATGAAATTCGCAAGACGATTTTGGAAATGCTGCTGGCCCACGCCCCCGGCGCCCCGGCATTGCAGGATTTAGCCCGGGAGTATGGAGCGAGCGAAACCGCCTTCGATAAAGAGCCCTCGTTCTGCATTCTCTGCGGCTTGTGTGTGAGATATTGTGCCGAGGTCAAGAAGAAGAACGCCGTCGCCTTCGGCGACCAGGGACCGACACGAGAGATAACGTTCATTCCGAAGATAGCCTCCAGGGAATGCTGGAACTGTAAGGAGTGTTTTGCCCTTTGCCCTACGTCATATCTACAGGCAGCCTTCTTTTTAACGGAAGGACTCTCGTTTCCGCAGTCCTCTGCCTCGGCGGAGGGATAGGCACCGATCCCGCGCGTGACATGGGATACTGCATCAATTGTGACAACAGGCACGGCTGCAAATCGGGGAACCCTCCCTGCATCGGCGAGATGGCAAAGAACGGGGTAACCGGCGCCTCGGGCAAGCGATACCTGATCGAGACCGGCAGGGTCGCGAGGTGCGGGGAGTGTGCCTTCTTCCGCTCGTGCTGGGACAGCGAGGAGTACGCGAAGGTCCTCCGGTCCTGTCCTTCGCCGTCACCGACATAATAATTGACATTCGCCCCTTATCGCGTATATCGTGACACATGGCTGAGAAAAACGTTTTTGCCGAGATGGACCCCGTCTTTCATCCCGCATCGGTGGCGATCATCGGCGCGACGGGCAAACCGGGGAAGGTGGGGCGGCTGTTCATGGCGCGCTTTGTGGAGGCCGGGTTTCCGGAGCTTTATGCCGTCAATCCCGGCGAGCGCGAGATTATGGGGGTAAAGTCGTACCCCACGGTGCTGGACATTCCGTGCCAGATCGACTTTGCCATGATACTCACCCCGACGGATTCGGCCCTGCAGGCGGTGGCGGAGTGCGCGGCGAAGGGTGTAAAGACGATCGTGATCACCACTTCCGGCTTTGCGGAGGCGGGAAGCAGGGGGAAGGAACTGCAAAGGGAGATGGTCCGCGTCGCCCGGTCGGGTGGCTGCCGCATCATAGGGCCGAACTGCATCGGTATCTACTGCCCTTCATCGCGGCTGCCTTATTCCCTTGGACAGGGCATGAAATCCGGTTCCGTGGGTCTCGTTTCCCAGAGCGGCTTCTTTGCCGATTACGTGACGCACAGAACCACGGCAAACGGCATCTACTTCAGCAAGGCGGCAAGCTGCGGCAACGAGTCGGACCTTACGGCGACGGATTTTCTGGAGTACCTGGGAGAAGACCCCGAGACCGAAATGATTATCGGGTACATCGAAGGCCTGAAGGACGGCAGGCGGTTTTTCAACGTCTGTAAAGAGGTTTCGAGGAAGAAACCGATCATCCTGTGGAAAGGTGGAATGACCGAGGGCGGGGCGCGGGCCGCCGTCTCCCACACGGGGGCCATGGCTGGTTCCGGTGCGGCCTGGGCAGGGGTTATGCGGCAGGCGGGGATCGTGAGCGTGAGGAGCTTCGAAGAGGTATTCGACTGTCTCCACGCTTTTCGTTTTCAGCCGCTCCCATCCGGAAGGCGGGTAGGCATCGTCAGTGCGCCGGGCAGTACCGCGGTGGCTACGACCGACGCCTGCCTGGAGCTTGGTTTGGAAGTGCCGCAATTCTCCGCCCCCACGAGAGAGCGGCTGGTCGACGNNGACGCGATGCCGCGCGTTGGAGGCAGCATCGACAACCCGATAGATCTGAGTCTTGCGGCAGCCGTGAACCCACGACTGCACGGCGACGCGGTCAGGATACTGGCGGAAAGCGCGGACGTCGATATGATACTGCTGATCGCCATCGCGGGGGGCGAGCTTCTCCGCGACATCGTTCTGCGGGCGACGGCCGGCGTCAATACGAAAAAGCCCCTCGCGGTCACGCAGATGGAGGGAACCGAGGAGTCGATCGGCCGTGATCTCCAGGTGCTTCTTTCGAGCGGCATCTCCGTCTATCCGGATGCGGCGAGGGCGGCCAGTGCCCTGTCCAGACTGTGGGAATACGCCCGCTTCCGCGAAAGTCCGCCGGCGGTGGCGCCGGAAAGGTCCGGGACAGCGGCGTCCGGCCGCGATGTGCAGGTCATCGGGAAGGTCTTGCGGGAAGGGCGAACGCTCCTCTCGGAGCATGAGTCGAAGGAAGTCCTGCGGGCCTATGGCATCCCGGTCACGAGAGAAAGAGAGGTCCGGGGAATGAGGGAGTTCCGTGAGGCCCTCGGGGAGATCGGGTTTCCTCTCGTCATCAAGCCCAGTGCCCCCGCCCTGGCCCATAAAACGGAACAGGGCCTGGTCTTTCTGGATATCCGGAACGAGCAGGAAGCCGTGGCCGCTTATGCGCAGATAACGGCCAGGCTCGATGAGGAGAAAACCGCCATCCTGGTCCAGGAGATGATAAGGGGAAGCAGGGAAGTGATGGTGGGCCTTTCGAGGGACGAACAGTTTGGCCCCCGCGTAATGTTCGGCCTCGGAGGCATCTTCACCGAAATCCTAAAGGACATGACGTTTCGGGTGGCGCCGGTAGAGAGACAGGAGGCGCTCGACATGATGGGCGACATCAAAGCCCGAAATATGCTGGGAGCATTTCGCGGTATGCCGGGGGCCGATGTCGACCGTCTCGCCGATATCCTCGTCAAGGTCGGCGCCATCGGAGTAGACCACGCGTGCGTGAAAGAGATAGACATCAACCCGGTGATATTTGCAGGCAGCCAACCCGTGGCCGTCGATGCACTGATCGTGCTGAAAGACCCGGAAGAGGGCCGGAACGGGCAGTGAAGGGTGATCCCGGACTCCGGCGGCCCATAGCGGAGAACGGCCGCGGGTTGACATAAACATGGGTACGCTTCGCCATTATTGGGCCGAAACGAGACACGTTTTTCGCCTTGCCGGTTGACAAAAACGAAAGACTTCTCACATTAAGAATAAGCCGACGGCAATTACGCTTCGCCACGGAGAAGGTCGCCCGAAAAGGGCGGCGCTTCGAACGGGAAAAGTGCGTCACAGCGATCCGATAACGGGTCTTCTTTGTAGGGAAGGAAGCACACGCACGCTCGCAACGGGCAGGCTCACGCAAAGGAGGTGAAACAGAAAAAGGCAGTCCTGGGGAGACCGCTTTGTGGACGACAAACGAAGGGATCGAGACTCCGGTTTGTTATCAATCAATATCCCAAAGGAGGAGTTGATGAAAATCCCGAAAGCACACGGATTGATTTGTCTCTTTGTCGTAACCATATTATGCATTCCGGCCTTTTATGCGGGCAGCGCCCGGGCGAGCAAGCTGGTGACCCAGACCTGGCTGCCCGGAGATACGATTTTTCCCAATATTGCCTTCACGCAGCCCCTTCCCATCTTCGGACCCGGCTATAACGCGGCCCTTCCCAGGGTCGATGCCGCCGCGCACCCTAAGCTCAAAGTGACGATGAAGGAAATCCAGCAGCCGGTGCTTCCCGGCTACGGGATGACCAATGTGTGGGCCTACGAAATCTCCGACGCGGCCATCGGGAAGGTCCTCGGCCCCGCTCACTGGCCCGCGGTAACGATCGAGAACCGGAGGCATATGCCTACCACCATAACCTATGTAAACCATCTGCCGAGCTATCCCGGCGGGGTCGTTCAGGGGCTCGTCACCGTGGACCAGACCATCCACTGGGCCGACCCGCTTCAGAACACGGGTCCGATGGTCTGCGGCGGGCCTAACCCACCCGCCGTCTGCCTCCAGCCCTATACCGGGCCGGTGCCGGCCGTCAGTCACCTCCACGGCGGCGAAGTGCCGTCCATCTACGACGGCGGCCCTAACGCCTGGTTCACACCGAACGGCCTTTATGGGGCCGGTTACAACACCATCGGCGCACCGATGGCCGGTCAGGCGACCTACCGCTACCCGAACGACCAGGANNCGGAACCCGATAACCTGCCGACCGGCGCCTATGAGATCGAGATGGCGATCCAGGACCGCCAGTTCGATACGCAGGGCCAGTTATACTGGCCGGACGGGAGCGGCGACCCCGCGAGCAACCTGAACGGCACGCCGCCGAACCCGACGATACACCCATTCTGGATCCCCGAGTTCTTCGGAGACGTGGTGACGGTGAACGGCGCCCCCTGGCCGGTCCTCCAGGTGGAGCCGCGGCGCTACCTGTTCCGCGTGCTCGACGGCTCGAACGCGCGGACCTACAACCTGGCCTTCGGCGACCTCCCGGCTGGGGAGACCCGTCCCCCTGTCTATGTGGTCGGCTCGGATGACAATTACCTCGACAAGCCCGCCCGCATCAACTACCTGTTCATGTCGCCGGGCGAGCGCTACTATGTGATCGTCGATTTCA
>PLSJ01000224.1 GCA_003165115.1 Syntrophaceae bacterium
TGCCGATCGGGCATATCACGAACGGTGTCCATATGCCGAGCTGGGATTCGGCCGAATCCGACGCCCTCTGGACCGGGGCATGCGGAAAGGAGCGCTGGATGGGGACTACCGAGAGCCTGGACGCGCACATGCACGCCATCCCGGACTCACAGCTCTGGGAATATCGTACTGTTGCCCGCCGGTCGCTCATCGAATTCGTGCGGAACCGGTTGTCGCTCGATCGGGCCGCAGCCGGTGAATCATCCGTCGACGTGGAAGAGGCGGCAGGCGTCTTCGACGCCAACGTGTTAACCCTGGGCTTCGCCCGCCGTTTTGCGACCTATAAGCGGTCGAACCTGCTCCTGAAAGACCCCGGACGCTTGCTCCGCCTGCTTACGAACCCGGAGCGTCCGGTACAGCTTATCGTCGCGGGCAAAGCCGATCCCGAAGATAAGCCGGGCCAGGAAATGATACGGCAGTGGACGCGTTTTACCCGCATACCGGAAGCCCGTAAGCACGTAGCTTTTGTAGGTGATTACGACATGCTCCTGACCGGGCGCCTGGTGCAGGGCGTGGACGTCTGGATCAACACGCCGCGACGTCCCTGGGAGGCCTGCGGGACAAGCGGCATGAAAGTGCTGGTAAATGGGGGCATCAACCTGTCGGAGCTGGACGGGTGGTGGGCGGAAGCGTATAGGCCCGAGGTGGGATGGGCGCTGGGCGACGGCAACGAGCACGGTGATGACCCGGCGTGGGATGCCGCCGAGGCCGAGGCGCTCTACAGGCTGCTCGAAGACGAGGTAATCCCCGAGTTTTATACGCGCGACGGCGACGGCATACCCTCGGCCTGGGTGTCGCGCATACGTGAGAGCATGGCCCTGCTGACCCCGCAGTTTTCCAGCAACCGCGCGGTCCGCGAGTATACCGAGCGCTACTATATCCCCCTGGCTGCGGCTTACCTGGAGCGTGCCGCCGCATCAGGCTCCACCGGAGCGGGGATCGTGAATTGGCGACACGACGTCGAGAGGAAGTGGGCTAATGTGCGCTTCGGTGAAGTGAGGGTGGAGACGGCGACGGAGGGCCATCTGTTTGAGGCCCAGGTCTACCTCGACGGCATCGACCCGGATGCGGTCCGGGTTACGCTCTATGCCGAAGGAGCCGATGACCGCGAGATGACGCGCGGGCGGAAACCGATCGACGCCGAAAACGGCTACGTCTATACGGTGAGGGTGCCGGGTGCGCGCCCTGCGTCCGACTTCACGGTACGGGTGATACCGCACCGTGAAGGTGTGGCGGTCCCGATGGAGTCCGGACCGATCCTGTGGCAGCGATGAGGTGACGAACATGGAGATGCGGTATGTTGGTCCGGGACGAAGAAAGGGTGACGCGCGAAGAATGGTCGCGTGCCTGGTGGTCCTCCTTCTGATTTCGTTTTTTCTTTCCGCGGCGTGGTCGGCCGAGCCCACGGACGAGGCGGGACCGACGCCGGCTGCCGCGGGAAAGCCCTCTGACGAATATGGGAACGTGACTGCGGAAGAAGCCGGTGCCGCGGGGGAAAAGTCCCCGGATGCATATGGAAACGTGACCGCGGAACAAACCGGCGCCGAAGGAGCGCGTATCGCCGATCCTGTCGAACCCTGGAACAGGGCGATGTACCACTTCAACGACAAATTGTATTTCTGGGTGCTGAAGCCGGTAACGAAGGTTTACAAGCGTGCCCTGCCCGAAGGCTTCAGGGGCCTGATCAGCAACTTCTACCAGAACGTAAAGGCGCCGGTCCGCATCGTCAACAACCTGCTGCAGGGCAAACCGAAATACGCCGGGATCGAGCTGGGCCGGTTCCTCCTCAATTCCACCGTCGGCGTTGGGGGGTTAAGGGACTGCGCGACCGAATGCTTCGGGATCAAAGGGCGCGATGCGGATTTCGGTCAGACCTTGGGCAGGTATGGAGTAGGTTTCGGCTTCTATATCGTCTGGCCCTTTCTCGGCCCGTCCAGCCCCCGCGACACGGTGGGATGGGTGGCCGACCGGGCACTCACGCCCACGACTTACGTCACCAGCCAATGGATCAGCCCGATAAGCGTGGGAATCTACGCGCACGAGAAGGTCAATTATCTCTCATTCCATATCGGAGACTATGAGGCCCTCAAAGCGGCGGCAATCGATCCCTACGTCGCCATGCGCGACGCTTATGTGCAGTACCGGGAGAAGGCGCTTCAGGATTAGCTTCCGTTATAAGCGGGTACCACGCCCCATCGGCGGCGTGCCCGGCCCCTAAAAGCTTTGCCGGGCCGTACCCGATTGCTAATATCGCCGGCCGCCTCCGCCGCCGCCCCTTCCTCCGCCGAAACCGCCGCCCCTTCCTCCCTTGTCGGCGCGGGCCCTGGCTTCGTTCACGGCAAGTGTGCGGCCATGCACTTCTTTTCCGTTGAGGCCGCTTATGGCAGCCTGGGCCGCTGAGGCGTCAGGCATCTCGACGAACCCAAACCCTTTCGACTGGTTGCTGTACTGGTCCTTGATGATGTTCACCGTCGAGACTTCTCCGTAGGCCTCAAAGGCTTCCTTCAATTCTTCCTCGGTGGTGCTGTACGCCAGGTTGCCGACGTAAATGTTCACTGTGACCCTCCTCGGTCCTAAAAGTCGTGGAAGATCAAAGATCTCCCCATTTCGAGTGTGTTGTTGTTACGAACGCTTCAAGAGCCGGCTTCCTTCTCGTCTGGAGTCTCTGTCNNCTGCTGTAGCCTCTGTCTCGTCGGGCGCCTGCTGCTCGTTGTCTCCTGCATCTCTTGCGGGTGGGCCACCTTTACCGTGTCTCCGTGCCATCTTCTCCAGTGCTTCGTCTTTACGCTTCATTTCTTTCTGGCGTTTCAAGAAGCTATGCTGACTTCGCCTTGCCATCCTTTTCTCCTTGCCCGACAGGGGGTCGCCTCATCGGCCGAAGAACTGGTCCGCTCGATAAAAAAGCACTCCGGATGTTTCTCCAGCATGGGAGTTGCGTCCGGAAGAACCGTGAAAACCCTCGCGGCATGATGTTGATTTGATTATGGACCTTAAGCGGCTTTTTGTCAAGAAAGATCACCGTGTTTCCAGGGCAAACGCATTTGGA
>PLSJ01000136.1 GCA_003165115.1 Syntrophaceae bacterium
TATATTAATGAGACAGTACACTAGTGACCGTACCAGCAAAAGTATTTTTTGCAGGGTTCAAGCGGAACTCTTCAATAATACGTTCGGCTACATTTTGGTTCTTAACGTCCGGTCATTCTTTCGTTCAACAATGCTACAAACAGACGGCAGGAAGCTTCATTCGCCCCGGCGGACGCCGGGGCGACAATTAAGATAGCGTTTTTTCACCGCTTCCAAAGAGGGGCCACAGGGTAAGGGACGGCCGAGGCGATTTTCGATGCATGGGGCGGTCGCCGGCTCGGCGGGACCCGGAGCATACTCGTCCGTATGTGAGGAGTCCCGCCGAGCCGGCGACCGCGCCAGGCGCGAAAAGCGCCCGGCCGCCCCTTACCCTGACGGGTTGTGGCGTTTATCGCAGCGATAGCAGCTCCCCTTCGTTCCCTTCGCATACCACTTCATTTCCGAAACAGCCTCGGTAACCTCTCCGTAATGAGAAAACGGGCGGTTCCTGTTGCTGGTGATGCCGATGGAGAGGGATATGAGGGGGAAGGACCTCGCGTTTCCCTGCCTGTCAAGGGCGGCAATGCCTCCCGCTTCTTTTTCGGCGCCGTCGTAAAAGGTCGGGATGATCCGGTCGAAAGCGGAGACCATCTCGGAAGCGGTCGCTTCGATGAGATCGGCGTCCATGACGAAGATAAAATCGTCCCCTCCGATGTGTCCCACAAAGCTTCCGGCCGGCTGCCTGTTCTTGACGATATTCAGGATCAGCCTTCCCGTCATCTTGATTACCTCGTCGCCGCGCGCAAAGCCATAGTGGTCGTTGAACGGCTTGAAGTCGTCGAGGTCGGCGTAGCCGACGGCGAATACGATGCCTTTGTCGATGAACTGCTGGAGCGTCCTGTTGATCGAGGTGTTGCCCGGAAGCCTGGTGAGGGGGTTCACCTCCACCACGCGCTCTGCCCGCTGGACGCAGAGCCGGGCGCGGGCCGGCAGGTCTTTTTCGATCCCGGACCGCCAGACGAAATCTTCGATAAGGATATCATCCCAGCGCGGAGGCGGGTTTGATTCATCGATCACGGCAAGCACGGGCAGGTGTGTGAAGATCGGGTCATTCTTCAGCGTGTTGAGCATATCGACGGCGCCTGCGTCATAGGCGGTGAGGTCGATAATGAGGACGTCCGGGATGAGGGAGTAGATGTAGTCGAGGCCCGACCCTATGTTGCTGAAGGTGATGAGACGGCACCACCCTTCGAGGAGCCTCGAAGTTATGGCGATCAGGGCGGTATCACGGGAAATGAGCACACCGGTTTTCATTTTCGGCATCCGTTACAATGAGAGGTCCGATGCCTCATCCAGCAAATCCTCGGCCTCGCTCAAAATAGACCTGATGTCGGGCTCCGATAAGCCCACCAGCTCCCACGAGGAGGGATGCACCGGCGGGACGGTGGAGTCTCCGGCAAAACCGAATCCCCTGCCGCGAAGAAGCACGTCGGCAAAATGCACGATCGCGGTCTCCATGGGTGCCACCTTTGAAAGATGGGGTTTATGGTGGTATTGGATGACATCGATCAGCCGCTTGGGGAAGCTCCATTGTTCGGCGACCCAGGCCCCCACCGTCGCGTGGGTCGTAGAAAAATAGCCCGCCTCCACTTCGTATACCAGGAGCTCTTTTTCCCGGGCCTCGACCATCACCTTTTCGTACTCATCGGGGAACTTGAGCAGGAGAATGACTTTGCCGATGTCGTGGAGCAGGCCGTGGATCGACGTCTCCTCCGGGTCCTTTAACCCTTTTTTCACCGCCATAAGGCGGGCAAGGATCGCGCAGCCCATGGAGTGCTCCCAAAGGCCGATCATCGTCTGCTGCATGAGGTCGAAGACGGTAACGCCGAACAGGAGGCCCCGCACGACGTTCAGGCCGAGGAGAAGCACGGCCTGGTTTACGGACGAAATCCTTCCAGGAAAGCCGTAAATCGGCGAATTCACCATCCTGAGTATTCTGCTGGTCAACACGGGATCGTGCGAGATAAAGCGGCTGATCTCGGCGAGTGAAACCGTGGGGTTCCCTATGAGCTCCAGCACACGCCTGGCGACCCCGGGGATCGTGGCAAGCGTCTGAATGCCCTCGATTTTAGACTTCAGGGTTTTCAGATCCATGCTCTTCGTAAAGACCTTCTATATGCTCTCTCAGCAGCTTTTTGAGCACATCCATGTGGGGCGCGGCTTCCACGTGCCTGAAGCGCCCATCGAGCAGGGCGAGCGCCTCCTCGCGGGGAAGGGACGCCTCCGACGTCCCATGCACGTGAACCACCTGAATGTCCATCTCCTGTATTTTTTCAATGAGGGCCCCGGTAAGCTCGGCATCCACCCCGATCATCATGAGGCCGTTCTTGTTCAGTACCGGGCGCTCCAGTTTCATTCCCGGGGTGAGGTTTTTAGCCGAAATCTTCATGGTCCAAGTTTCCTGAACGTGCCCGATCACCGGCCGCGCCGCGACATGAACTGAGGCGCTGACAGTATATCACGCTTTTCTTACCCCGGCCAGAAATAACCTTCCCGGCCAAAACTATCGAAAAAAGGCGCCTCTCGCCGTCAGATCCGCGTCCTGCCGGTCGGCGCACTCACGGACGCGCCATGCCCTCCCCCTGTTCCCGTCCCTGCCGGGGCGGTTCCTGCCGGGCCTTCTTATCGGGCGCCTGCCCTTTTTCGGCACTCGCGACGGGAATCGGCGGAGCCGGGGAGCGGACGGTGAGGCTGGTCTCCGAAAGGATCGACAACGCGTGTTTCATGGTAGTGATCGGCTGCGCGGAGGCGGCCGTCAAAAGGGCACAGACGAAACAGAATATTGCGGTTACTGCCGTTGCTGTCCTGAACATTGTAAAAAACCTCCGTCCATACAGAAACTTACAAAACTGGCCCATTATAAAATTGTCGGACGGAATAATCAACGATATTATTTTCCGCGCTCGAGACTAACCCGATATTTCGGGCCTGAACATTGCGTGGATATATCTGTAGGCGGAATAAAGACTGAGGCAGAGCGACACATAGATGATGACGAGACCCGGCATCTGAAAGGATTGGCTGAAAAGCACAAAGGCTATTCCCACGGTCTGAAGCGTCGTCTTCAGCTTCCCCGCAAAGGACGGGTAGATCGTGATGCCCTCTCCCGCATAAAACGACCTCAGACCGTTTATCACAAATTCGCGGCTCACCATCACGACCGTGATCCAAAGCGGCACGAGCCGGTAATAGGAAAGCGTGATCAGCACGGTCGATATGAGAAGCTTGTCCGCGATAGGGTCGAGGTAGACGCCAAGCTTCGTCTTCAGACTCATGCGGCGCGCGATCAGGCCGTCGAGACCGTCGGTAATTCCGGCAATAACGAAAAGAACGCACGAGACAAAGCGAAGCCGGTCACTCTGCGTGGATATCAGGTAGAGTATTGCCGGTATGAAAAGTATTCGTACAAGACTTAATCTGTTTGGAAGCGTCCAGACAGAGGTTGTTTCATCCCGGCTCTTCATTGAGAATCTTTTAGCTTATCGTAATAAAGCTTGACCCTTTTAATGTAGCTTATCGTCTCGCTTATGGGAGGGACGGACATATTCTGTATGACCCTTTGCGGCCCGGCATTATATGCGGCGAGAACAAGCTCGAGATTGCCCTTGAAAAGCTGATGCAGCAGCTTCAGGTACCTCGCTCCCGCCTGAATATTCTCCTCCGGATCGAAGGGGTTCCGAAGCGCCAGGTCCTGCGCCGTATCCGGCATGATCTGCATGAGACCCCGCGCGCCTTTCTGTGAAACCGCCATCGGGTTCCCGTTCGATTCCGCCAGCATCACCGCTTTTACCAGACGGTAGTCGAGGCCGTTCGCCTCGGAATGGCGTTTGAGAAGGTGGTCGTACGTGTCCTTGTCGAGGGCCGGGATGGAAGGAAGAGCGGAGCCGTCTCTGCGTTCCTCGATGATGACGTGATACCCTTTGCCGGGCTGCCTGATATTGGTCAGGTGATAGACTCCCCCCGCATCGACGTAGCCATAGATGGCCGCGATGCCGGAAAGAGGCGCCAGGATCATGACGGCGACAAAAAAGAGAAATCTAAGCATACTGCTTTTATTGTCGTCGAATAATCGGTAATTGTCAAGCCTTTTGCCCATATTTCAGCGATTCCCGGTGCGCTCAT
>PLSJ01000154.1 GCA_003165115.1 Syntrophaceae bacterium
GTTCGTTCTTAAACGGTGACTCTAGGTTATCACAATTCCGGTTACAGTGATAAGGTCAGCTTTAATCGGCGCGCGTCTCTTCTCTTCTTGTCTCTTTTGTCCCACGTTACACATAATGCCGGTACTGAAGCGTAATGCGTTGACAAGAGTTACCGGTCAGGATATAATAGTTTGCCTGTAAGAAACCATGGAATTAGATTTGAGGGGACCCTATGAACGAGGCAATAATCGCGGAAAACATCAAGAAA
Organism: Syntrophaceae bacterium; assembly: GCA_003165115.1. GTDB lineage: Bacteria > Desulfobacterota > Syntrophorhabdia > Syntrophorhabdales > WCHB1-27 > BOG-1155. Next base: position 249 of record PLSJ01000154.1, read on the forward strand.
AGCCGGTTGGGGAAGCAGTTGTCTGTCGAGCAACTGGCGAAGCGCGCTGGACTGACAAAGGGCTATGTATCAAAAATAGAAAATTCGGATAAAGCTCCGCCGCTTTCGACATTAACCAAGATCGCCTCTGCTCTCAATACCGACGTGGGTGCTCTCCTTTCGGGAAATTCCGAGAAGGGTGAGGATACCCCGCTTTGTATAATACGGGCCGATGAGCCGAAGGAAAGCTCAGCTGAAGGTGACGTTACTGGGTATCAATTGGAACGTCTAGCTTACAAGAAGTTGGGCAGAAATATGGAGCCCTTTATTATTACACTCTCGTTTGACGAGGATCGAGTATTGTCGTACGAGGGCGAAGAGTTCATGTACATACTTGAAGGAACATTCGAATTTGTGTACGACAGCAAGAGATACCTGCTCGGGCAAGGTGATGCTGTTTATTTCGACGCGGCCATCCCCCATTCCGGCAGAAGCGTGGGAGAAAAGAAGGCTAAGGTCCTCGTAGTTTTGTACTACTACAGACGAAAGAGATAATTCTCGCGACGTCGTTTCCTGATAAGAAACTATGCGATTGCTCTAACAGATTAACGCCGGTACCCAGGTTGTGCCACGTCTGCGAAATGCTATGCTCAGGACAGATCTTTCACAGATTGTAGACCGTCGGGCTACATGAACTCTTTTCTGCCATTCAATGCGTATTCCGACCCAAACCGGCCACCTGTCATGATTGAAACCGGCCATCGAATATGATCCAAACCGGCCACCTGTCATGATTGAAACCGGCCACCGAATATGATCCAAAGCGGCCACCCATTATGATGAATCCGGCCACCCCGTAAGAGCCTGAAAGAGACGCTGGATAACCGAACTGCCATGGTACGCTTTCCGCCAAAAACGGCGAGGAGCGGCTATGGCGAATATGAGGTTGTCCATGAGAAAGATAAGGGAGATCTTACGTATCTGTTGGGGCGGCGGCCTGTCGGCGAGACAGGCGGCCACAAGCTGCGGGGTTGGCAGGACCACCATAAAGGAGTACCTGGACCGGGCACAGCGGGCCGGCCTTTCATGGCCCCTTCCCGAGGACCTCGATGACGCCGTCCTGGAGAACCGTCTCTTCCCTTCGAGCATTCCCCTCGATGTGGAAAGACGGAACATACCCTCCTTCGATTATCTCCGTAAGGAGCTCACGAGAAAGCACGTCACCCTCCAGCTCCTCTGGCACGAATACAAGGAGAAGAACCCGGAAGGATATGAATACAGCCAGTTCTGCCTGAGATACCGGGCATGGCTCAAGACCCTCGATGTCGCGCTACGCCAGGACTATAAGGCAGGAGAAAAGTTATTCGTCGACTTCGCCGGCGATACCATCCCTATCCACGATCCCAGGACAGGAACAGTTGCTCCCGCCTATCTCTTCGTCGCCGCCCTGGGCGCGAGCAACTATACCTACGCGGAAGCCGTCTCTCATCAGGACCTCCCTTCCCGGATCAGCCTGCACGTCCATACGTTCGAATACTTCGGCGCCGTTCCCATGATCACGGTCCCAGATAACCCCAAGGTCGGAGTGACCCATCCCTGCCGGTACGAACCCGACCTCAACCCTACCTATCAGGACATGGCTATCCATTACGACACCGCGGTCGTCCCGGCGAGGGTGAAGAAACCGCCGAGCAGAACGGCTAGGCTTCACACTGCACCTCCTCATGATGTTTGGGAGTGATTTTTCGGGAATGACGCGTCTGGCGTAGAGCGGCAACCAGACCTTTGTGCTTGGCCCTGACCGGTGCGTTGTCTCCCGGCGGTTCAAAAAGGCACTCATTCTTATCATTGTAGTGATGGGGCGTCAAGAATCCCGCCTGGTTCCAGCATTTTACCGTCAAAGGGGCGACGTTGAGCCGTTCGCCCATCTCCGCCATGGTGAGCATATCACGACTTCTCAGGCGATCATAGCGCGAAACGAGACCATAGGTTTCTTGGATATAACGGATGTTCATCCGTGTGAGAGGCTTGCCGTCGACCGTATGCATGCCTTTGTGGCTCAGGATGGCGGCGATCTGAGCCTGTGTATAATCGTCGAGAAGCCTGTCTACTTCGGCCACGATGTAAGCAGGGTTTTTACGCAGTTCGCCGATTGGCGGCGGAAGCGGCCACGCGAGCGTCTGGGTCGTACCTCCCCTGAAACGAACGTGGGCGGTAATTTCGCTGCCCTTGTTCAGGGTCACATCTTCCAGAAGAAGTCGAATCATACGCTTACGTTCCCGATTCGGGGTCCGGGGGTCATTCCACAGACGTGGAAAGTCCTTTGCTAGGGCAAGAACACGGGTCCGCTCCTCGGAACCAAGGACTCGAGTCTTTGTATCTTGCTTAAGCGCTTCCAGCGCTTCTTTATGGGCCTTGAGCTTTTCGTTCCATTCGCCTTCGAGTTCGTCGGCGACAAGCCGATTGTCGGGATCGACCTGCATGTACCGTCGTCGAGCCATGTCAGCCTCGTAGCGGAGTCGTTCAACGTGTTTTCGACGCAGTTCTTCGGCCTCGTCTCTGCGTCGAAAGAGTTCTTCTTCCACCGCGAGAGAGACTTCCAACGTCAAAGGGGTAACGGTTTCGATAAGCAGATCTCCGATGGCCCGCTCAAGGCCGGCGCCGGGAACACTCTGGCAGCATGGCTCTGCCTGCTCGATGCCTTGGCGCTGGCAGACATAATCCGGAACAAGACGATCTCTGATGAGGTGGTAGCGAACCGTCATTCTCGTTCCGCACCGGCCACAAATGACGATCCCCTGGAGCAATGCCGGGCCTTCCCGCGGCAGACTTTTCTTCCGCTCGGAACCGTAGGCCTGGGCATTCTCGAAAAGCCGTCTCTGATTCTCCTCGAACTGCTCCCATGATATATAACCGGGATGGGCGCCGGGAAGAAAAGCCGCCCACTCTTGACGCGGCAGCTTCTGATAGCGAATGCCCCCTTCGGGGTGACGACGTTGTTGGGTCCGGCCATAGAAGAAAGCCCCGGCATAGCGTGGATTGTGGAGAAGCCAGAGGGCGCGCGAATGGAGGAGGCGCTTCCATGCCACCTCGCCGTTGTTCAGGCCCCCTCGAACGCGATGGGGAAAGGTGAGGCCCTGCTCCCGAAACGCCTTCACCGTGGCCGTGGCGGAGCCGGTTCTTCTAAAAGTCTCAAAAAACACCCGCAGGCTCTCCTGTATCTGACGGTCAGGGTCGAGCACGACCTGTCCTTCTGGACCATACTGAAAACCCATCGGGAGCGCTATGATAAGCTCGCCGCGCCGCGCCTTGTTGAGTATCCCGCCCTGGAGCCTTGCCTTCAGGACATGCAGCTCCGCTTCCGACATGGTGCCCTTGAGTCCCAGAAGAAGCCGGTCGTTGAAGTGAGCTGGATCATACAGGCCGTCCTCGTCGAGGATCAACGTCTCCGTGAGGGCGCACATCTCAAGGAGCCTATGCCAGTCGGCCGAGTTGCGGGCCAGCCGGCTTACCTCCAGCCCCATGACGATGCCGGCGCGGCCAAGACCTACTTCGGCAACCAGGTACTGGAACCCCTCCCGGTCGACGGCCGATGACCCGGATTGCCCGAGGTCGCTGTCGATCACCACGATCTGCTCCTGGTTCCACCCGAGCTGAATCGCCCGCTGCCGGAGACCGTACTGGCGTTCGGTGCTCTCGGTATTCTCCATAACCTGTCTGAGCGTTGATTGGCGCACATACAGATAGGCATTGCGACGAAGATGCTGCGATTTGATTTTCTCCCCGGAATCTCCCATCACCCGTCCTCCTTATCGACAGCTTAAGACCATACCGGCCAGCACCCTCACCATATCATCACTGGTCGATGAAAGGGGGGATGCGCTGGAAGCCTTCGACGGCACCTCGTCGGCATACTCTTGCCACGCCCTTGCCCATGAGGCTATACCCTTTGTCCTCATTACGACGAGACCCCATGCCATCCCTTCCTGACGCCGGCCAAAGGGCTCTTTTGCGAAGCTCTTCGTAACGTTCCGTCAGGACGTCGTTTCTGTTCACAGGAGGTCTCGCTGCGGCGTTTTTTTCCCCGGCTTCCGAAGGGCTCGCTCAAGGCTGCGGCGGTGCACGCGGATCCCAAAGCGCTTCTCCACTTCATCAAGGAGCGCGGGGATCGAAAGCGGATGCTCCCCCGTGTGGAATCCTTCGACAAAGGCCATCACGTCGGCCGTGAGCTTGTGCCCGCTTTGAGGACCGCGCTTTCTGGGCAGAAGCCCCGTTACGCCCTCCTGTTCAAACGCGGCGGAGCTCTTGTAGAAAGACGGCCGGGAGAATCCGAACGAAGCAGCCGCGCGGCGAACTGATTCCCCCTCTTTGCGAACCCTGCGAAGCATCTCGTACTTGACCTGAACCAGATCACGGGAATCGAAAAAATCATTGTCGCTGAACAGGGAATCGGTCACCGGATGGGCGTTCAACGCGCCGCAATCCCGTAGGACCTTCTCCTTGTCGTCATGCTTGACCATCAGGGCCTCCTTCACAACGGCATAGTGCGTTAATATAATTATGCCGTATATATTAAAGGTGTCAATAGCAATATCCCTGTAGTCTTGTAATAACACGCTAAACAAACGGCAATATGTACAGAAACAAAATACAGCTATGGACGCTACGGCATAATTATATTTACATATGCGGCATAATTGCATTTACACCTCCACACGGAGACAGTCAAGCAAATCGGCAAGCTGAAGCAAGTCTTCCGCCCGCAGGGGCGAACGACCCGCCGCGACGGTCGCGAAGGGATCTTCTCCCGCCACGTCCGTCCACGAGACGGGAAGCCGCTGCATATGCCCTGTGGAGTCCAAGAAGTAAACGCGTTCTTCTCCCCATGCACGATGATACTCGATCACCTCGAACTCCCGGCCGTGGAGAGGATGAAAGGGGTGGGTCACCCGGAATAATCGCTTCTCATGCTTCTCACTCTGTGTCGTTGATGACTTTGTCCAAAGCGAAGGTGGAGTCGGCGGTGCTGATCGCGGAGAGGTGGATAATCGCCGCGTTGCGGAACCGCACCTTCTTCGACATCGAGGAACTCAATAAGGCCATCCGGGAGAAGCTGGAAGAGTTCAACGCGAGGCCCCTGCAGAAGCTCAAGGTATCGAGGAGACACCTCTTCGATACCATCGACAGGCCGGCCATGAAGCCCTTGCCCGAAAGACGGTACGAGTATGCCCAATGGGAAAAGCACAAGGTGAACATCGACTACCATGTCGAGGTAGACCATCACTACTATAGCGTGCCCTATCAGTTGAAAGGAGAAACGGTCGATGCCCGCATAACGGCATCGGCAGTGGAGGTCCTCTTCAAGGGGCACAGGATGGCCTCCCACGCAAGAAGCAGCCTCCCCGGCAGGCACACGACGCTGTCCGCCCCCATGCCCGAATCGCACAAGCGTTATCTCGAATGGACGCCCTCCCGCATCATAAAATGGGCGGAGAAGACGGGACCGTCGACGGCCTCCCTCGTCAAGGAGATCATGGAGAGAAGGCCCCATCCGGAACAGGGCTTCCGGTCGGCACTCGGCATCATCAGACTGGGCAGGCGCTACGGGGAGGAAAGACTGGAGGCGGCCTGCAATAGAGCCCTCTTCATGAAGGCATACTCATACAGAAGCGTCGAGTCGATCCTCAAGAACAACCTGGACGGCAAGGAACTTCCCGAGAGGTTGAGCCGTCCTTCTGTCGCCCACGAGAACATCCGGGGCGGCAGCTACTACAAATAAGGAGAAGCTATGCTGAACGAACAGACCTTCGAGAAACTCTACGCACTGAACCTT
>PLSJ01000500.1 GCA_003165115.1 Syntrophaceae bacterium
CTGGAAATCCGGACCAACAGCACATCCGGTCAAGAGAATACATAAAATGATTATTGGTCTATACATGGTCAGTCCCCCTCTTTAGCAAATGGGGCTTTCTGGTCTGACGCCGTTCCACCCATCTTTCCAGGGCGAAGTAGTAGGTCGGCAGAATAAACAGCGTGAGCAGGGTGGCAAGCCCCAGACCGCCAACCACAACGGTGGCGAGGTTGCGCTGCACATCGGTGCCGATGCCGGTAGCCAATGCAGCAGGCAGCATACCCACGCTTGCTACGGTGGCGGTCATGAGAACCGGCCTGAAACGCTCTACAGCACCGGAAACTACGGCCTCGCGCAGCGCTACTCCTTGCTCGCNNTTTGCACGGCCACTCCGAACAGCGCTATGAAGCCGACCGCGCTGGCGACATTCAGCGTCTCGCCCTTGAGATGCAGCGCAATCAGGCCGCCCAATGTCGCAAGCGGAACTACTCCGAGAATTAGGACCGTCTGGCGCATCTTGCCGAACTCAGTAAACAGGAAAACGGCCATGAGCGCCAACACGATACCCATGATCAACGTCAATCGGGCCTGGGCGCGCTGCTGGTTCTCGAACTGGCCGCCCCAGGCTATCTGGAACCGGGACCGGTCGTACCTGACGCCGGAGGCGATCTTCTGTTTTGCCTCATCGAGGAACGAGGTGAGGTCGCGGCCCCGCAGGTTGAGCCTGACGGTGAGGTGGCGTTTGGCCATCTCCCTGGTGATCGTGCTCTCCCCGTCGTCGAGCCTGATCGTGGCGACCTGGGCCAGGGGAATGCGTGCCCCCGTGGAAGACGTGAGCACCAGGTTTCCGATGGCGTCGGGGTCGCTCCGCGTCACCTGCCCGAAGCGGACCGCGATGTCGTAATGGCGCTCTTCGATGAAGAGCTGTGCTATCGGCCTTCCGCCGATTCCCGAGCCGATCAGGTCGGCGATGTCGGCCACGTTGATGCCGAACCGGGCGGCCGCGGCCCTGTCGACCTTGATGCGCACCTGGGACAGCGGCGGCTGCTGGTCGATGATGACGTCCTCCGCGCCCCGTACGGGCCTGAGCACGCCCACGACGTCGGAGGCGATGCGGCGGGCCTCTTTGAAATCGTTCCCGAAGATCTTTATGACGAGGTCCGAGTGGGCGCCGGCCACCTTGTCGAGCACCATATCGGAGATCGGCTGGGCGAAACCCACGTGGGTCCCCGGCAGTTGCGCGTACCGCCTGGACATGCGCTCGATCAGCTCCTGCTTGGTGAGGCCCGATTTCCAGGTATTGTAAGGATGGAGGCCGACCATGGCCTCGATGTGCGAGGGCGTCCAGGGGTCCATGCCGTCGTCGGTGCGGCCGAGCTGGGTGACGACGAAGGAGACTTCTTCGAACTCCCGCGTCACGCGCCTCAGCTCGTCCGACATCTCGGCCGCCTTCGTCAGGGAGATGCCGGGCGGCAGGGTTACCTGGAGCCAGAGGGACCCTTCGTCGAGATAGGGGAGGAAGTCACGGCCTATCGCCGCGCCGAGCACGAGCACGACGGCCAGGGTAGCGGCGAAGGCCATCACCGCCTTACCTGGGCGGTCGAGGATGCTGGAGAGCACCCTCACGTACCATGGGGCGAGNNGCCTTTCGAGCACAGGGTTGTGGAAGACGCGGCGGGGACGGCGATAGGCGCGGTACGCGAGCCCCGGCACGAGCATGAGCGCCGAAGCCAGGGCACCCAGGAGGGCGAAGCCGACCGCGTAGGCCATGGGCGAGAAGAGCTTGTATTCTATCCTCTGGAATGCGAACAGGGGCAGATAGGCCGTGATGATGACGAGCATGCCGAAGAACATGGGGCGGGTCACCTGCAGGGAGGCGGCCACCACGTCGTGAGGGGTCATTTCCCTCCCCTCGTCCTCCTCCCGCTGTCGTAAGATATTTTCGAGGACGACGACGGTCCCGTCCACGAGGATGCCGAAATCGATGGCCCCCAGCGACAGGAGGTTTGCCGGTATCCTGAAATGGTTCATTAAAATGAAGGCGAAAAGCAGCGACAGGGGGATGGTCGTCGCCACGATGAGCGCCGCGCGGGGACTGCCGAGAAAGAGAAGGAGCACGATCGTGACGAGGACCATCCCTTCGAGCAGCGTCTTGCCGACGGTCCTCACCGTTGCCCCGACGAGGTTTGTCCGGTCGAGATAGGGGACGACCGATACGTCTTTCGGCAGGATGTTCTCGTTCAGGTCGCGCACGGCCTCGTGCACGCCGTCGAGGACACGGGTCGGGTTCTCGCCCCTGAGCATGAGGGTTATGCCCTCGATCGTGTCGGGGTTGCCGTCCTTGCCGAGGATGCCTTTTTGCTGGGGGTGACCGAGCTTCACTTCGCCGAGGTCTTTTATAAGCACGGGCACGCCGTTTTTCTGGGTGACGACGACATTGCCGAGGTCGTCGAGTGAGCCTATGAGGCCCACTCCCCGTATGACGAAGCCCTGTTGGCCGCGGTCCATGACGCTGCCGCCCGCGTTGGCGTTGTTGGCGTTTATCGCGGTCGTGATCTGGGCCAGCGTGATGTTGTATTTCGTGAGCTTCGCAGGGTCGAACTCAAGGAGGAACTGCGTGGTGAGGCCCCCGAAGTTGGATACGTCGATGACGCCCGGCACCTTCTTGAGGCGGGGGATGACCTTCCAGAACTGCAGTTCCGAAAGCTCCCTTAAGGAACGGGTCTTCGATTCGAGCGTGTAGCGGTATATCTCGCCTATGGGCGACGTCTGGGGGTCGAGGCCGGGCTGCGCGCCATAGGGCAGCGCCACGTCCCCTATGCGCTCCCGGAGGCGCTGACGCGCCCAGTAATCGTCTACCCCGTCCCTGAAGACTACCGTAATGAGGGACAGTCCGAAGCTGCTGTTCGAGCGCATCACGTGCATGCCCGGTATGCCGATGATCTCCCGCTCCAGGGGCACCGTGATCTGCTGTTCCATCTCCTCCGCCGCGAGGCCGGAAACCTGGGTGATGACCTGCGCGCTCGTGTCGGAAATGTCGGGGTACGCCTCGACGGGCAACTGGTTCCAGCTATGCCACCCGTAGAGCGCGACAAAGAGGAACACGAGACCGACGATGCCGCGCCGGTTGAAACAGAGCGTGACGAGCCGCTCAATCATTGAAAGAACCTCCTATCAATCATTGAGAAGCACCCCTTCCTTCACCACGACGCGCTCCCCGGCCTTCAATCCCGAGACGATCTCGACCCTGTCGCCCAGTTGCGCCCCTGTCTTGCAGGTGCGCGGCTCGAACTTCCAGGGGGACGTCTCCACGAAAACGCGCGTGCTGAAGCCGCTTTGAAGGACGGCGCTCGCGGGGACCACGGTCGCCTTGTGGGCACGGCCCGAAAAAACGGCCTTGGCGAACATGCCCGGCCGGAAGCGGCCGGAAGCATTGTCCATGGCGATGCGCACCTTGACTGTGCGGGTATCCGGATCGAGCACCTGCCCCACGTAGCGCACACTGCCCTCCAGGGTGGCCTCGTATGCGTCGAGGCCGATCCTGGCCGCCTGGCCGACGAACAGGGAGTGTATGTCCTTTTCCTGCACGCTCGCCGCGAGCCAGACGGTAGACAGGTTCGCCACCGTCATGATCGGTGCGTTGGTATCGTTCCAGAAGGCCCCCTGTGCCCCGGCCAGCTCGATCACGTGCCCGGCGATGGGTGAATGCAAGGTGTACCGGCGGCCGTCACAGCTTCCAAGCTCGGTCCCCAGGAGCGACAGCCGCGCCTTCGTGCGCTCCGATTCGCTCGCC
>PLSJ01000325.1 GCA_003165115.1 Syntrophaceae bacterium
ATCCTGAAGGTGCGTCCCCTGGCGCGTCTCGGGTATTATGACTATACGACGGTGGACTCCCTGTTCGAGATGGTGATACCCGGCGGCAACGACCGGCTGCTCATCGGCCTCGAAGGCGCGCCCATTGGCCGTGGGTGCGAAAGGAAGGAACGGGAGAAACGGGGTCTTTGAGCTTCACCCCTTCCCGTGGGCCCTGGCCTGACCCGGCGCCCTCATCCGGACGCGGAAAACGCGCAGGAAAATTCCGGTGCCGATCCCCCAGAAGCCGTTAACCAGAAAGACGGTCACCAGGAACGGCGGATACCAGCCCCCTCCGAGGGGACGTCCCTTGAGGGGCAGGACGATGACGAGGGCACACAAGGACGGAAGGACGGCGCCGAAGAGGAAGGCGGTGACCCAGTAGGCCGGGCCCCGCGGGAAAGAGGCGTCGGCAAAAGCGAAGACTATCCCCCAGATGCCGCCCCAGAAGGCGAGAGAGAGGACGGCGGGTATCCCCATGGGCTGCGTATGGGCCATGACGAAAGGAGGCATGGGCGCAATGCCCGCGGCCCACAGCAACCCGAGAGCCAACTGATGAAAAATCAAGGTGGCGAGAAAACCCGCGATGAAGCCGGGAACGACGCGGCTCAAGCTCGTGCCGGAGTGTCTGTCGGTCATGGGGGCCCTCCTTTTCGCTTCGTATCATTCTTAATCATGCAAATCGGGAAATGCAAGGGGCGCGCCTTCACGGCGCCGCCCCCGGTCTTCCCATTTCCCGCAGCCAGCGGTAATGCTCGGCCAGACCTGTCCAGAAAGAACGGTGTTCGGCGTATTTCACGCCGAACTCCCGGCATGTCTCCTCGACTATCCGCGCCATGCCGGGGTAGTTCACGTGGCAGATCGAGGGGAACAGATGGTGTTCCAGGTGGAAGTTGAGACCTCCGAAGAACCACGTCCTGGCCCGGCTGTGCCGGTCGTAGTCGAGGGTCACCTGGGCCTGGTGCACGGCCCAGGGGTTCTCCATCTCGTGGGAGGTCGCGTCCGGCAGGGGGAAATCGGAGAGGCCGGTGCAGTGCGGCAACTGGAAGACGACGGAAAGCGGCACGCCCATGATGAGGACGACCACGGCGTAGTAAAAAAGGACGACCACAATGGTGTGGCGGGACAGGGGGAGCGCGAGGGCCAGGGTGAAGAAGAGCGCCTTCCCCGCGATAAAGGCGGCAAGGTCCCAGCCCTTCGGCCGGGGCGTCCGGTGCGCGTGGATCCTGCCAGCTATGGCGTGATGAAAATCGCTGTACAGATGGAATTTCATCACGATACAGGCATAGAGCGCCCAGACGTACAGGTGCTGCCAGCGATGGAACCACCGCCTCTTCTGGTGGGGCGCAAACCGGGCAACCCTGCCCAGGTCTATATCGGGGTCGTAGCCCACTATGTTGACGTAGTTGTGGTGGTACATGGCATGCTTCCAGTGCCAGACATAGGAGCTGGCGCCGATCAGGTCGAGCGTCATGGCCGCCGCCTTGTTGACCCACCGAAGGTCCGAAAAGGCGCGGTGCCCCCCATCGTGCATGATGTTGAACCCTATCCCCGTCATGGAGAGGGCGAGCACGCACGCGGCCGCCAGGCCCTGCCACAGGTCCCGCGCAAAGAAGACCAGCAGCAGGTATGACGAAAAGAAGCAGGCCAGGAGGACGGCGGCTTTCACGTATATGTGCGGGCTGCCGCGTCTCGGCCGGCCGGTGCGCCGAAAGTAGTCGTCGACACGCCGGCGCAGCGCATTCTGGAACTCCGCGTCGGCGTTGAATTTCAGCCTCTGTCGTGGTTTATCCGGCTGATAGGGACCATTGTTGGCTTTTTCGTTCTCTTTTTGTCTCTCCGGCATCCCACATCCCAAGATGATGAACGGTCAATGCGGATTCGATGGTTCTGCTGTTTTCGCTATATAAATTAATTCTTATCACGGCCGTTGGGAAGGGCAGGGGCAAACATTTTAACCCCCTGCGTATTGACAAGTTTCGGGGAATCGCATAGTCTTGCTGTATACAGTCCTGCGTGTTGTCCTTGCAAAGAGAGTCGGCGATCGAAAACGGGTCGCCCGGAGAGGCTCATGAAGGAAGTCCTTCGAGGGTTGCTGCGGACAGTAAGCGAACACCTGCCCGATGTCGCATTCAAGGTCTGTTTCTGGGACGGGGAAAGCGAGACGTTTGGGAACGGCACGGCGGGCTTTACCGTGACGTTCAAAACGGAAGACGCCGTAAAGAGCGTCTTCAGACGGGGATCGACCGGGTTCAGGGAAGCATACGTCGACGGCGGCATCGAGGTGGAAGGCGACCTTCAACAGTTCTTCCGCGTCGGCATGGACCCGCGCATCCAGTATATGAAACTGCCCCCGAGGGTAAAGGCGGGCATCCTCCTCCAGCACCTCCGGTCGCTCAATACCATCAAAAGGTCTCCCGCGAACATCGCCCATCACTATGACCTCGGGGACGACTTCTTCCAGCAGTACCTCGACGAGAGCATGACCTATTCGTGCGCCTATTTCAGGAAAGAAGAAGACACCCTGGAGGATGTGCAGCGGCAGAAGTACGACTACATCTGCAAAAAGCTCCGCCTGTCGCCGGGCGAGACACTGGTGGATATCGGGTGCGGGTGGGGCGGCATGCTCTTATACGCGGCCCGTCACTACGGCGTAACCGGCGCCGGGTGCACCCTTTCGGCGCGCCAGGCCGGCTACGCGAGGGAAAGGGCGGCGCGGGAGGGGCTGGACGGGTGCATCACCATCCTCCTCAAGGACTACCGGAACATGACGGGCACCTTCGACAAGTTCGTCTCCATAGGCATGTTCGAGCACGTGGGGAAAGGCTTCGCCGCGACGTTCATGGAGCGGGCCAGCGGCCTGCTGAAGCCGGGCGGCCTCGGCCTCCTGCACACCGTGGGAAAAGAGCGCCGCACGGCCGGCGACCCCTGGACGATGAAGTACATTTTTCCGGGCGCGTACATCCCCATACTCGATGAAGTGGTGCGGGAGATGGGAGAAAAAATGCTCGTGCCGGTCGATATCGAAAACCTTCGCCTCCATTATGCCGCGACCCTCGACGAGTGGGGCAGGCGGCTCGAAAGAAACGCCCCGGCCGTCGAGAAGCTCACCGGGCCGACGGTCGTCCGCATGTGGCGCATGTACCTTAACGGCAGCGCCGCGGCTTTCAGGTGGGGCGACGCCAGGCTCTATCAGATACTTTTCAGCAACGGGCCCAATAACGCGCTGCCCCTGACGCGCGAACATCTCTACGCCGCGGCCACGGACCAAAGCCCCCCTGCGGCATCGAACGCGCCGTCCCGGTTGAAGATCGTATAGGTAACAATCCAGAATCGGGTGAATGCCCCCTCACGGACCACGCCTTCGGCGCGGTGCCCCCCTCTTTCCGAAGGGGCGAGGGGGAATCCGGACCCTCTTTCCATTTTTTGTTGACAAACCGTTTGCGACGTATATATCATCTGTCTGACAAATGCACTATTCACCACAGAGGACGGAGGAGGGACGGCGATGAAAGGAACGGCCGACTCCGGCGTGACGGAAAAGACACCGGTTATTCGCAAGAGGACTTCCGTGGTGTTTTCACGGGTCCGCCCAAAGAGGGCCTTCGAGGAGGTGTCCGCCGAGATCAAGCGCACGATCTTTTCGGGCGTCCTCAAGCCGGGAGACATACTCCCTTCGGAACAGCAGCTTGCGGACCAGTTCGGGGTGGGCCGCCAGACCGTGCGGGAGGCGCTCCGGCGCCTGGAGACCTCGGGCTTCATCGCGACGCAGAAGGGGGCTTCCGGGGGGCCTGTCGTGGTCGATACGATCCTCGATTCGATGAAGGGCCTCTTCCTCGACGCCTTCCTGGTAAAGAAGGTCACCACCGACGAGTTGACGACGGCCCGTCTCGACATCGAGAAAATGGTCCTGAAGAACGTCTTCAAGGTGGAGGACAAGGGGGACGTCGCGCTGATCAGGCAGGCCCTGGAAGAGGCCAAAAGAAAGATGGACCAGGGCCTCGACGGGTTCGAGGACAACGTGCGTTTCCACAAGCTGCTCGCCCAGGCCACCAGGAATTACGTCTTCGTCATCCTGGTGGAATCGCTGATGGCGGTGGTCGCTCATTTCCACAGCCTGCTGACGATCGACCCGGCGACCGTCAAAAGCGCGAACTTGGCGCACTTTCTCATCCTCGACGCGATCGAGAAAGGTGACGAGCCGCGGGCGCAGGCGGCGCTGGAGGAAGACATCCTCCACGTGGACCTCAGGTACAGAAAGCTGAACAGACGCAACGACCTTAACCGGGGCATTCCGGCGACGCCCGCGGATGGGCGCGGAGACGGAACGCGGAGTGTGCCGAAAAAAGGCTGAGCCAAAAAAAATACTGAAAAAAGAGGGAGGAGCAGGCATGAAGAAGAATCCGGACCAGAGGGATTGGATCGAAACGCTCGAAAAAGCGGGCGAGCTCGTCACGCTGACGAAGCCGGTGGACCCGAGCACGGAGATGGGGGCCTTGCTCTACAAAGCAAGGGACAAGGCGCTCTTTTTTAAGAATGTCAAAGGATTCCCCGGTTGGAAGGCGCTCGGAATGGCGCCGGGCAACCTGAGGCAGGCGGCGCTGGCCTTCGGCGTCCCCATCGAGGACGTGATCAGGGAGTTCTCGAAAAGGGGCAAGAACCTCATCAAGCCCGTGGTCGTTGACGACGGGCCGGTCTGCGAGGTCGTGACCGAGGGAGACCAGGTGGACGTCACGAAGTTCCCGGCGCACATCGCGGGTGTGCGCGACGGCGGCCGCTATATTACCTCCGGCCTCATCATCGCCCGCGACCCGGATACGGGGATCCTTAACATGTCTTTTCACCGGATGATGATCAAGGGTCCGCGCAGACTTGGCCTGCTGCTGGTGCCCCGCCACCTCTATCAGATCTTCCGGAAGAACGAGGCGAACAATAAGCCGACGCCCATATCCGTGATGATTGGGAACCACCCCATGTTCTATTTCGCGGCTGCCTACACGGGAGCGGCCGACCTGGACGAGCTCGACCTCGCGGGCGCGCTGCTGGGGGAACCGGTCCAGGTGGTCAAGTGCGCGACGAATGACCTGCACGTCCCCGCGTTCGCCGAGGTCTGCTTCGAGGGGCAGATCCTGCCCGGCGTGAGGGAAGAGGAGGGACCGTTCTCCGAGTTCCAGGACTACTACATCTCCGGGACCGGCATGAACCCGGTGATACAGGTCGACAGGGTCATGATGCGGAAGGACCCGATTTACAAGGAGATTCAGAACGGGTCGGAAGTGGAGGGATGCATCTACCACAAGATCCCCATGTCAACGGCGATGTACGAGCGGCTGCAGACGGTGGGCGGCTTCACCGACCTCGTCAACGTGATGATCCTGCCGGGCATTTTCGCCGCCGTGGTCCAGTTGAAGCAGCGTTTCAAGGGTGAGGCGAAGAACGTGCTCATGGGCGCGCTTTCCTCGCAGTATCTCCATCCGAAGGTGGTGATCGCGGTAGACGAGGACGTGGACATCTTTAACCCCGCTGACGTGCTCTGGGCGATCAATACCAGGGTCAACCCCGCGTCGGACGTCTTCATCGTGGACAATACGCGCATCCACCCGATGGACCCCACGGGCGTGGAAGTCGTGAAGCCGGGCAACCCCCTCGGCTGGTCCAGGATGGGATCGAAGATGGGCATCGACGCCACGAAGCCGCCGATTTCCGAGCCGGAGGCCAGGGCGGAGTTCGAGCGCATAAGGCCGATCAACCCGGACATCAGGAGAGAAGACTACCTGTAAAGGCCCCTCACGGACCGCGCCGAAGGCGCGGTCCGTGAGGGGCCTCGCCGTTTCCCGCGGGGAGGTCTATTGTCGAATTATCGGGGAAGAGCAGCAACAGGGGGTTTCAATGACAGCAGCCGCTCAACGCAGCACTTTGGAGAAGGACAGGGTCCTGAAGTACGTGTGCAATGCCTGCGCGTTTCTCGGCATCCTCATCGCGCTCGTCGCGTCGAGGTTCGTCGGCATGTCCGCGTCCGCCATGCCCGCCGTCACCGTGGCCACCGTGGGTCTTTGGGTGATTGCCCTCGTCGCGGGTTATTTCGCTTTCGTCAACAGCAAAAAAGTCTCCCCCGCCGCCCCGGTGTGGCTGAAGCTGAGCGGTTTCGTGGGCGCCTATTCCTCCCTTTTGCTTACGCTCATGATCCTCACGGGCTATCTGTTCTATCCCACCATAGAGAAGAGCTTCGTCGCCAAATGGAACCCTTACTGGCTGATGCTCTCCCTCTTCGTGATGGGCCTCGCCATCGATTTCGAGGACTGGAAGCGCATCGTAAGGAACCCAAAGGTCATCGGGCTGAGCGTCCTGATACGGTGGGTATGCATGCCTCTGGCCGCCTTCGCCGTCGCGTACCTGGTCTTTGTCACGCTCCTGCCCGGCCCGATAGGGAACTCCCTGGCCGTGGGCATGATCCTTCTGGGCACCTCACCCACGGGCACGACGTCGAATGCCCTCACCATGATCGCCAAGGGTGATTTGGCCCTCTCCGTTTCGGTCACCACCGTCAACACGCTCCTTGCCCCCTTTCTCCTGCCGGTCCTGATGCAATTCCTGGCCGGCAGCATGGCCCCCGTCAATCCGGGCGCGATGTTCATCGACCTCGTCCGCATGGTGATCATTCCCGTCGCGTTGGGAAGCATCCTCGGCTCGGTCTTCGTGAAGCAGTGCACCAGGATGAGGCCCACTTTCGCTCCCCTGGCCATCATATTCCTGGGGCTCATCATGATGGGCAGCATGTCGAAGGGGACCGGCACCCTGCTCAAGCAGCTCTATATCCTGCTCTATCTGGTCCCCGGATGCGTCCTGTTCGCCATCGTCGGGTACTCGATAGGCTATTATGTACCCGGTTTCTTCGGGTTTACGAAGAAGCAGCGCATCGCGGCCTGTTTCGAGGTGGGGGTCGCCAACGCCGGATTGACCATGACCCTTGCAGGCAAGTACTTCGGCCCGCTGGCGGTCCTGGTCTCCATCCTTTTTGGAAAGGTCATGGTCATCATAGGCTCGGTGGTGATCGTGCCGCTCTTCGGCGACAAGGAAGAGGCGACAGGCGTCGGGACGGGACTGACGGGGAAACGGAAGAAAGTGACGAGCGTCAAATGACGAGGGCGAGGGAAGTGGGAAAGTGCCCGTTTCCCTCGCTCCTTTCGTCGTGTGATAAAGGCCGGAATCGACTCTTTCTGACGGCTTTTCCGGAAGGCGTGTGACTTACGAGGCCATCGCGGCCATTTTCCCCGCCACCCTGCTCTCCAGGATGTGCCTGATGAGGCGGCGTGCCCGTTCGACCATAACGAGCTGGTCCGCAAGGCAGCTCTCGAGCAGCAGGCCCACTTCGTAGTTGCCC
The DNA here is from genome assembly GCA_003165115.1 of Syntrophaceae bacterium. GTDB lineage: Bacteria > Desulfobacterota > Syntrophorhabdia > Syntrophorhabdales > WCHB1-27 > BOG-1155. The sequence continues at coordinate 7,400 of PLSJ01000325.1, forward strand.
GTCATGTCGGCCGCCGCGATGAGGGCCTCATACTCGCCGATGCGGAGGTGGGTGAGGTGCTGCGCCTTCGCCAGCACATAGAGGTGCTTCGCCACCGGGTGTTCGATCTCGCCGAGTTCCCTGCGGAAGTCCTCGAGGAAGACGTCGTGAAGGCGTCCACTCGTCTCCACGGGTTTCTCCCCTATGATCTTGAAGCACTCATCGAGAGTGCTGAGTATCTTCTGGGAGAGAAAACCCCTCGCGTCCAGGACTTCCCTTATATCCTGGTCCTGGGCGACATCGCTCAATTCCTGGTAGATCTTCGCCGAACGCTCGGTGCCCTGCCTTACGTTGCTGAGCAGGAACAAGAAAAGGTCTCTTGGATTCTTGATTGTCATGATGCGTTACTCCTTTTCGATTTTTCAGTTACCTATCCGCCGTCCCAACAGTCGATTCCGGGCCTTCAAAAACAGACTTACACGCAACCCGATAGAAAACATGGTCACAAGGCCCGCTCTTGTCAACCGGCACGGCCGGACCGATATTACCTGTAAAGGAGCGCGCGTGTCCTCTCTGGTCAGGATATACAGGTTAAAGGAGTTTATCCGGTTGAACGAGACGGGAAGCCTCGACGTCGAGCGGTCAAAGAAACTGATCCGGCAGCTTGCCGCCGCCGCTGCCTACCATGCCGCCGATAATATCCTCGTGGACCTCAGGGAGACGACGGTGGAGAGCGGGACCATGGCTGATGTCCTCGAGGTCGCCACCGAGTTCGCCCGTTACGAANNGCGGAGGATTGCCGCCGCCAGGCGCTTCAAGGACGTCCTCGACATCGACCCCCGCCGGTACGAGATCTTCACGAAGTTCGAGGACGCCATCGATTGGCTTTCCGATATCGAGGACGGCGCCGACAACCGAACGGGTAGGACCTGACAGCGGGCCTCCCGGCCGGCTGTCGGCGCAGGTGCGGTTACGGCACTTCGTACTCCCTGAGCATGACGACGTTCACGAGGGCCTTTGCGCACATCTCTCTCATCCATTCCGCTTCTTCGCGCTCCATGGGCGCGGACAGGTCGAAGGACTGGATGCCCACGCGTAGAATGGGCACGTAACGCTTTTCTCCGTCGCGGAAAACCGTTCTCAGACCCGTGTACCTCTTGTACATACTCTTCTGCAGGACCGAGATCGGTATTTCTTCTTCTGTCTTCAACTCTTGCATATACACTTCCTCCACTAATACTGCCTGACCATCAGGCTTAGAACCTTCCTCCCCCTGACGCGTACAGGAATACTATGTTTGTTATCCCGATGTCAATCAAAGAAAGACAAACCGCCGAAGAAACGTGACGGGCGCCTGGTGAAAAGCGAAGAGCGAAAAGGGGAAGAGAAGGAAAATGAAAAATTCGCGCGCCGCATCTCCAGGCGCCTCACGGGGACCGCGCAAGAAAATCTTTGACAAGGGGGCGGGATTATGCATAAAATTCCTGGCTCTATCCTTTTGATTCTTCGAGGAAACGTGGTGAGAAGGCTTTTGCCTCACGTCCAGGCCCCCTGCTCGTGCGCGCGCCCCTCGCCGGCGGCTGCGGGCGCCGCAGGAAAAGAGGCCGGCCCGTCGATGAGGACCGCCGCTGCGCGCTGCCTCATTCTGCCCCTCCTGCTGTCTCTTTCCGGGTGCGCCCTGTTCCAGAAGACGCCGCCCGTCGTGCGTCCCGCCCCCGTCCGGCAGGTCACCGTGGCCAGGACCGAGCGGCCGGAACCCCCGGAGGTCATCCCGCCGGAGCCGCCTAAACCGGATGCCGGGCCGCTCCTGCACAAGCACCGGCCGAAGGGCGGCCGGGGCAGGCCCCAGCCCCATCAGCCCGCCGACAAGACCCACTACCCCCTGCTTACGGCCAACGGCTACGAGGAGAAGGGCATTGCATCCTGGTACGGACCCTCTTTCCAGGGACGCAGGACCTCCTGCGGCGAGGTCTTTGACATGCACAAAGTCTCGGCGGCCCACAAGCTGCTCCCCATGCACACCCGCATCCAGGTGACCAACCTCGAAAACGGCAAGGCCATCGACCTGACGGTGAACGACAGGGGACCTTATGTGACGGGCAGGGTCCTCGACCTCTCGTACGGCGCGGCGAAAGCCCTGGGCGTCGTCGACAAGGGCCTCGCAAGGGTCCGGATCTGCACGTTCGACGCGCTCCCCGGCGAGAGAAACGGCGACCTCGCAGGCGTTTTCCTCATCCACATCGGCTCCTTCGAAAAGGAGGCGGACGCCCTCGTCCTGCTCAAGGACATGAAATCCCTCAACTACAAGCCGTCGCTCCTGAAGGTGGTCACGTCGCACAGGGGCGGCGAGACGCGCTTCAGGGTGGAAGTGGGGCCGTACGGGTCGATGTCGGCCGCGAACAGGGCGCACTCCAGGGTGATCGGCGACTACCCCTCGGCCTTCGTGGTCGCGCGACAAGACGAAGAGGTGCGCGTCGCCGCCAGCAGGTGGGGCACGCAACCGGCGCACGCCGACCTCCGGGAGCGCGGGAGCCTTCCTTTGCGGCAATAATCCGGGGGTCGCCGGACGCCAATTTTTTCTTCCTGACAGCACAAAATTTCCTTGCTTTGAAAGCAATTCATGAGGTAGAGTTACCTGGTATAATAAATGACCTGGTTAACGGATTCGGTTAAAGGAGGAGCTATGAGACATTTACGCATGGCCTGTCTTCTTGTGCTCGCCGCCTTCGTGGTCACGATGATGACGGCCACGGCAGGTTCGGCACAGGAGAAAGTGATTCAGCTCAGGTTTTCGACTTTCTTTCCGCCCAGTCACGAATGCGCGAAAGTCACGGAAGCGTGGTGCAAAGAGGTGGAAAAGCGGACGAACGGCAAGGTGAAGGTGCGCCACTATACGGGCGCGACGCTGACGGCCCCGGCCCAGACCTACGACAGCGTCGTCCAGGGCGTCTGCGACGTGGGTAACATGGTCCTCGGCTATACGATGGGAAAATTCCCGCTGACCGAGGTCCTCGACTACCCCCTCGGATATCCGAGCAGCAACGTCGCGACCCACCTCTCGAACGCCTACTACGCCAAGTTCAAGCCGAAGGAATTCGACGAGGTCAAGGTAATGTATTTCCACAACCAGCCGCCGGGAATCCTCCACACGCGGACGCCGGTGACCAAGCTCGAAGACCTGAAGGGAAAGAAAATAAGGACCTTCGGATCGAACGCGGAATTCATGAAGCTCCTGGGCGGCACGCCGGTGGCGATGCCCATGGGCGACGCGTATGACGCGATATCGAAGGGCGTCGCCGACGGCGCCATGCTCGCGTACGAGGCGCTGGAGGGCTGGAAGCTGGGCGAAGTAATCAAGAGCAGCACGGAAGACTACGGGACGGCCTACACGGCGGTTTTCCTCGTCGCCATGAACAAGGCCAAATGGAACAGCATAGCCCCGGCCGAGCAGAAGATCATCGAGCAGATCAACCAGGAATGGATAGAGAAACAGGCGAAGGTCTGGGACGCCATCGACGAGTCGGGAAAGAATTACTCCGTCAAGAGGGGCAACAAGGTCATCAGGCTTACGGCCGAAGAGAACGCGAGATGGGTTGCGAAGGCCCAGCCGCTGTTCGACGAGTACGTGGGCAAGATGAAGGCAAAAGGGCTTCCCGGCCAGGAAGTGCTGGTATTCTGCCGCGATTACCTCAAGGCACATCCGAAGTAGCGCACGCCGGCTGAAGAAAAGTTTCACGATACGGGGGGGGAGGACGCATCCTTTGCGACTCCCCTGTATCACTATCGGAGGAGTGATGAGAGCGTTTCTTGCGGTCGTTAAAACAATAAGCGGTTGGATGAACGGGCTTGCCGCCGTGGTCCTCTTCCTCATGATGATGCTCACCGTGTGCGACGTGGTCCTGCGCGCCGTCGGCAAATCGATCACGGGCACCTACGAGCTCGTGGCGATCGCCGGGGCTATCGTGGTGGGCTTCGCGGTGGCGCAGACGTCCTGGGACAAGGGCCATATATTCGTCGATTTCCTCATAGAGAACCGGTCTCCCGCAGTGAAGAACACCGTGAACACCTTAACGAGGATTGTGGGCATTCTCATCTTCGCCCTGCTCTCGTGGAACCTTTTCCTGAAGGCGAACCATCTGTACACGAGCGGCGAGGTTTCCATGACGCTCCACATACCCTATTATCCCGCCTGCTACGGTTTGGCCTTCTGTTTCCTGGTCGAATGCTTTGTCCTGGTAGCCGACATCATCAGGCTCGGTATAACGGAGAATAACGCATGAACGAAGTGACTATAGGTATCATAGGATGCATCCTGATGCTGGGGCTCTTCCTCACCGGGATGGAGCTCGCCGTGGGAATGACCGTAATCGGCTTCGTGGGGTACGCCATGATCGTCTCGACCCACGCCGCCATGAACATACTGGCGAACGACTTCTATGACTCCCTGGAGTCATACGGCATGACGGTCGTGCCCCTCTTCGTGCTGATGGGACAGATCGCCTTCAACGCGGGGATCGCAAAAAGGCTCTACGACTGCGCCCACAAGTTCCTCGGACACATACCCGGCGGGCTTGCCATGGCCACGGTCGTCGGAGCGACGATCTTCAAGGCCATTTCCGGTTCCATCGTCGCCACGTCGGCGACGTTCGCGAGCGTTGCCGTGCCCGAGATGGACAGGTTCGGCTATGCCAAGAAGCTCTCCACGGGCATCGTCGCGACGGTGGGCACCCTTGGCGTGCTCATACCGCCGAGCGTCACCCTGATTCTCCTCGGCCTCATCACGCAGCAGTCGATAGGCAAGCTCTTCCTCGCGGGCATTGTGCCCGGCCTGATGCTCGCCCTCTTCTACACGGTCGTGATCCTGGGATGGGCGCGCATCAATCCCGCCATCGGACCGGCGAGCCAAAAGTTTCCGTGGGACGAGCGGCTAAAATCACTCCCCGCGGTGCTGTGGCCCCTGCTGATCTTCGTGGTAATCATGGGCGGCCTCCTGAAGGGCTTTTTTACGCCGACGGAGGCGGGCAGCATCGGCACCTTCGCGGTCCTAATACTCTGCCTCGTGAAGCGGGACATAGGCTTCGCCGGCATCAGGCAATCGTTCGCCGAGGCCCTGCGCACGTCGTGCATGGTGCTCATGATCGTCGCCTCTTCCATGGTGCTCGGCCACTTCGTCGCCGTCACGGACATACCCATGGCCGTCGCGGAGTGGGTCGTGAAGCTGCCCATCCATCGCCATATCATCATGGGGCTCATCTTCTGCATCTATCTGATCGGCGGCTCGGTCATCGACGACCTTGCGTTCATGATCCTCGCCACGCCGATCTTCTTCCCCGCCATCACGTCCCTGGGGTACGACCCGATATGGGCGTGTATCATGGTCTCGCTGACGGTCTGTATAGGCTCGGTTATCCCGCCGGTGGCGATGCCGGTCTTCGTGGTCAAGAATATCACGAAGGTGCCGATGGGCGTCATTTACAGCGGCGTCTATCCTTTCCTGATCGCCCTGGTCATCTGCGTGATGCTGCTCTTTGCTTTTCCCGCGCTGGTGCTGTACGTGCCGTCGGTATTCATGAAGTAGGAGGGACGGATACGGGGCCGTACCGGTGATTCGCTCCGCAATGATAAACAGATAAGGAGGACAGAGAGATATGCCGTTTTTTCAGGAGAGCCAGGAGCACAGCGATTTCAGGAAGGTGTTCAAAAAATTCGTCGCCAGGGAGATCACCCCTAACCGCGAGGAGTGGGACAAGGCCGGCACGGTCCCGAGGGACCTCTGGCTGAAGATGGGCAAGCAGGGATTTTTGTGCCCCTGGCTGCCCGAGGAGTACGGCGGGCTCGACGTCGACGTGCGGTACTCGCTGGTCATCGTGAACGAGGAGCTTGCCTGGGGAGACGGGTTCAACGTGGGCGTGCCCCTCCACAGCGACGTGGCGACGCCTTACCTCTTTTCCTACGGTAAGGAAGAGCTGAAAAGAAGGCTCCTCCCGAAGACGACGACAGGGGAGGCCATCTGTTCCGTGGGCCTCACCGAGCCCGATGCCGGCTCCGACCTCGCCTCNNTCAACGGGCAGAAGACGTTCATCACGAACGGCATGAACGCGGACATCATCATGCTCGCGTGCAAGGTGGCCTCCAGCACGGGGCAGAAGGGCATCAGCATGATCGTCGTCGAGGGGGACACCCCCGGCCTGACGCGGCGCAAGCTGCACAAGATGGGACAGGAGTCGCAGGACACGGCCGAGCTCGCCTTCGAGGACTGCCGCGTGCCGGTGGACAATCTCCTGGGCGAGGAAGGGCAGGGNNTACGCGAAGGTGCGTGAGGCCTTCGGCAAGCGCATCGGCGACTTCCAGCACAACGCGTTCAAGCTCGCGGACATGGCGACGGAAGTAGAATTGGGTCGGAATTTCCTGGAAACCCTCGTCGCCGAGTACGTAAAGGGCGACAACATCACCACGCGGGTCTCCATGGCGAAGGCGTGGCTCGGCGAGATGGTCAACCGGGTGGCCTATCAGGCGGTGCAGCTCCACGGCGGGTACGGCTATATGGATGAGTACCGCATCAGCAGGATCTACAAGGACGTGCGCGCCCTCTCCATCCTCGCGGGCACGACCGAGATCATGAGGCTGATCATCGCCCGGAGCCTGGGGCTGAAGCCGTAAAAGGCACATTGAAAGCATGAGAGAAAGGGCCGGCGGATAACCGCCGGCCCTTTCATTTTGTGAGTTCTCGTCTCTCTTGGGACCGATCTATTTCATGCGCTCTTTTCTCAGGTCACGTTTGAGTATCTTGCCCGCGGCGTTCTTGGGCAGTTCTTTGACCAGGACGTACTCCTTGGGTACCTTGAAGGCCGACAGGCGCGTTTTCAGGAAGCGCTTCACCGCGTCCGGCTGGACCGATGCGCCGGGCTTCGGGACGATGAAAGCGGCGACGCGCTCGCCCCACTCCTTGTCGGGAAGGCCGATCACCGCGCACTCCTCGATTTCGGGCACGGCGTACAGGGCTTCCTCCACCTCCCGGGGATAGACGTTTTCGCCCCCCGTGATGATCAGGTCCTTGATCCTGTCGACGATGAACACGTAGCCCTCGGGATCGAAGACGCCCACGTCGCCGGAGCGGAACCATCCGCCTTCCCACATGGCGGCGCTGGTGGCCTCGGGGTTATGCACGTAGCCGGTCAGGACGTTGCGGCCCCTGACACAGATCTCGCCCTCGCGCCCCTGTTCCAGGACGTTCCCGGAGGCGTCCCTGATCTGGATTTCCACCCCGTGGACGGCGTCTCCGACCGACCCGACGCGGTGCTTTGCCGGATAATAGTGGTTAAAGGTGACGGGCATGGCCTCGGTCATGCCGTACGACTCGGTTGCGTAGAGGCCGGTGCGCTCCTTCCATTGCTTGAATATCTCCATGGGCATGCTCGCACCCGCCGAGAAGGAATAACGCACGTTCCCCAGCTTCTTCTTCAGGTCGTCGAGGCCCAGCAGGCGGACGTAGACCGTGGGTACGGCGAAGAACTTGGTTATCCGGCCCTGCCGGATGACCGAGAGCACGCGATCGAGGTCGAAAGCCGGCAGCAGCTCCAGGCAGCCGGCCGACAGGATGGTGGAATTCATGATATGCACCTGGCCGAAGACATGGTTGAAGGGGAGAAAACAGAGGGCGACGTCGGTCTCGACCGACCGCTCGTAGAAGGCGATGCTGTAACTGGAAAAATTGATGCCCTCGTGGGTCAGCATGGCGCCCTTCGGCATGCCCGTCGTGCCGCCGGTGTAGAGGATTGCCGCCGTGTCGACCCGGTCGCGGTCGACGGCGGTGAATGTCGCCGCGTCGCCGGCCAGGAGGTGCTTCATTTCCATGTCGCCGCCGGGGCAGATGATCTTTTCGAGCACGCCGCCGGCCTTCAACGGGCCAAGCTCCTTCAGCTTTACCTCGCTGGTGAGGATGAGGCGCGGCTTCGCGTGGCTCACGAGCGTCGTCAGCTCGTCGCCCATGAGCGCGCTGGACAACGTGACGGCTACCGCCCCCGTCTTGAGCACGCCGAAGTAGAAGACGATCCAGTCTGTGGAATTGGGGGTGCACAGGCCGATATGATCGCCCGGCTTCACGCCCATCCCGACGAGGGACGCGGCGACCCGGCTTGCCCGCGCGTCAAGTTCCCGGTAACTGACCTCCACCGCGTCCTCCCTGACAGCAGGACGTTCGGGAAAGTAAAGGGCCGATCTTTCCAGGTTACGAGCAAGGTTCATG
>PLSJ01000361.1 GCA_003165115.1 Syntrophaceae bacterium
GAAGAGCGGATCTTGAAGTGGCATGAAAAGACACGAGTTGATAATGTTTATCATAAAGAGTACGAAGGAGGGGTTCCGATGAGCCGGATAGAAGCGATAAAGGAAGCAATTGCGGCATTGCCTGATGATGATTACGCGCAATTGAGGCAATGGTTTTCTGAAAGAGACTGGCGCAAATGGGATAACCAGATCAAAAAGGACTCGGCTGCGGGGAAAATGGAGTTTCTCGTGAGAGAAGCATTTGACGAGAAGAGCAAAGGAAAACTGCGGGACTTGTAGATGCATCGAGCGACCGAACGCTTTTGGAGATGCTTTGACAAGCTTCCCGAAGTCATTCAAGACCTGGCAAGCCGCAATTTCCAAGTCCTGAAGACAAACCCACGGTACCCATCTCTCCATTTCAAGAAAGTAGATGTTTTTTGGTCGGCCCGCATCGGGCTTGATTATAGAGCGCTCGCGGTTGAAGACGGCTCAGACTTCATATGGGTATGGATAGGTACTCATGACGAATACGAACGCATGATAAGAGATAGTGCGTAATCCGCAAGACCGGTTCGGAACTACCCTTGTATCCCTGGCCTTGACAGAAAACCCCAAAACCTGCATTCTGTCACTCCTGGTTGTCATGCCTCCTTGTCACTCCTGGTTGTCGCCCTTCCTTGTCGCTTTGACAGACTGGGCGGGAAAGAGGCAGAATCTTACTCGGCTAGGTAGTGATCTTGAGAGGCATGGAGAGATGCCGTAGCCCGGCCGGCATTGGCCGGCACCGGAGGCCCCATGGACCGGCCGTTCCGCTCTTTGAGAATTGAGTTTACGGTTTTTGTCCGGGCAAGGGTTCCATTCTCTTGCCTGTTGCGACGCGGAATTCGCCCTGTTACCGCCGAATGGCATCATGGGTCGCGGCCATTCAATCTTCTTCACCCCCCCCTAAAACCGTGCACTTTCGTGCACATCGTAAACCCCGCACCTGTGAAAAACATGTGAAAGCTTGTCGGAGGACAACGGGGTCTCTTGGGTTAGACGGCCGGATCGCGAAATCGGCAATTCAGGGCGAAGGGGGATGGTTCACTCTTTACCGGGGACGCGGTCACCGGTACGATAAGGCCGCCGGCGTATGGCGATCCGGCCACGTTCGCGCCATGGGTAACCTTATCATGGCGTGAACGTGGCCGGATCGACTGAAGGCCGCAGTTATTCTGTCCCTCTTTTCTTACCCCGTGAACTGCTTGCGCAGCTCTGCCTTGAGGACCTTGCCGCTCGCATTCCGAGGCAGGTCGGGGATGAAGAAGACGGATTTCGGCATCTTGTACCCGGCAATCTTGCCTTTGCAGTAGGCGATGATATCGTCCTTTGTCACACTTGCCTCACACACCACCGCCACAGCGATGGCTTCGCCCCAGACGGGATGGGGAATACCGATGACGCAGGATTCTTTCACGGAAGGGTGCGTGTCGATTATCGACTCTATTTCCGTGGGATAGACGTTTTCGCCGCCGGTGATGATCATGTCTTTTTTCCGGTCGATCACGTAGATATATCCCTTCTCGTCGACCTCACAGATATCTTCCGTATAGAACCATCCCTTCCGGAAGGCATGTTTGGTTTGTTCCTCTTTGTTCCAGTATCCTTTCGTGAGGCCGAGCCCCCGGGTGCGCATCTCGCCGATGCCACGGGTGATGACGTGGTCATGGTCGTCGACGATCTGCGTATCCATGTCGATCGATGAGGTGCCGCAGGAAGCGAGTATCCTCTCGTTGCCAAGGGCGAGCTCGCGTGCGACCTCTTCTTTGGAGATGAACGTGTTCGATCCCGTCGTCTCGGTCGTCCCCATGTGCTGGCCGAGGATGGAACCGTAGATGTCGACGAACTGCCTCCAGACGGCGGGGGTAATGCCGGCGCCGGCGAACCAGAGCTTCTTCAGGCTCTNNTTATCGGCGGCGTCCAGGATCATCCTCACCATGGGGGTGGCGAGCATGCCCGCGGAGATGTGATATTCCTGGGCTGCCTTGAAGAGCGTGGCCGGGTCGAACTTCTGAAAGAGGATGTTCGTGGCGCCCATGAAAAAGGTCCCGAAGAAGGAACAGTAGGCGGTCGCATGATACATGGGGCAGCAGGTGAAGCCGATATCCCAGTGCTTGAGGTCGTGGTGGAGCGCGGTGGTGCGGGCGAGGTGGTAATGGTTCAGGTGAGTCTGGATGACGCCTTTGGGGAGCCCCGTGGTGCCGCTCGTATACATGAAAAAAGCCGCGTCGTCCTCATCTATGACCCTGTCCAACGCATCGGCTGAAGCGCTTCCCACGAATTCTTCATACGCAAGCCATCCCGTGGGGGCGTCCGTCTTCGGACCGATGTAGATGAAGTGTTCGAGGGAAGGTACCTGCGTCTTTATCTGGTCCGCAAACTGCCGGTACTGGTCCTGGAGGAAGAGCACCCGTGCCCCTGCATCGTTGAGCACCCCGATTACTTCCGGAACGGCGAGCCTGAAGTTCAGGGGGACGAGGGTGAGACCGGAGGCGGGAACGGAGGTGAAAAGCTCGGCATATTCAAAGCTGTTCTGGCTGAGCACCGAAACCCGGTCAAGAGGGGAGAGGCCGAGCCCATAGAGCGCGTTGCCTATCCGCGCCGCCCTCTCTGCCAACTGGCTGAAGGTGTGGCTCTTGCCTGTTTCAAACTCCTGCATGGCAGTCTTTGTGGGGTACAAGGCTGCGTTCCTTCTCAGGAGCTGGTTCATCGTCTGGAATGTGTGTCTCTCGTTCATGGTGTATTCTCCCTGTATTTCAAGATTGCGGCCGCAACCGGCACCGGGGGCCGGTGTCGGCGCATTGCCTGCGAATCTTCAGTGGAGCGATCAAAGGTGCGCTCCAGGTCAACATCGTTCCAAAAGGCTTCAAGGGAAGCCTCGTTCTTGGCGCCACCATCGAAGATTTCGACGAGTATCAGTAGGCGTTCAACACTTTCGAGGAGATGACCATCCTCTGGATCTCGGACGTCCCTTCGTAGATTTCCGTTATTCTGGAATCCCGGTAGAACCTCTCCATGGGGAACTCCTTGATATAGCCGTATCCTCCGAATATCTGCAACGCCTTGTGCGTGACGCGGTGGGACGTCTCCGACGCGAAAAGCTTCGCCATGGCAGTGTACTGGGAGTACTTCTGCCGGTCGCCGGTATTCAACATGGTTGCCGCCTGGTAGACGAGGAGCCTGGCCGCGCCGATCTCCGTCGCCATGTCGGCGATCATCCACTGGATTGCCTGAAATTGCGACAGCGGTTTGTTGAACTGCAGCCGCTCCTTTGCGTATCTCGCTGCTTCGTCCAGCGCGGCCTGCGCGATGCCGACAGCCTGCGCTGCGACGCCCACACGGCCGCCGTCGATCGTGTGCATGGCGACCTTGAACCCGTGGCCCTGCTCGCCGAGGATGTTCTCCGCGGGTATCTCGCAGTTGTCAAAAAGGAGCTCAGTGGTGTTGGAAGCGCAGATACCGAGCTTGTCCTCTGCCTTTCCGACGGTGAACCCCTTTGTTCCCTTTTCCACGATGAACGTGGACAATCCGTTGTGGCCGATCCCCTTCGTGGTCATCGCCACCACCACGGCAACATCGGCAACGCCGCCGTTGGTGATGAATGTTTTTGTACCGTTAAGGATCCAGCTCCCGTTCTTGCGCTCGGCCCTCGTTCTCGTGCCGGAAGCGTCGGATCCCGCCCCCGTTTCCGTAATCGCAAAACAGCCTATCCGTTCGCCTGTGGTCATCCTTGGAAGGAAGGTCTGTTTCTGCTTTTCCGTACCGAAATAGTATATAGGGGACAGGCAGAGGGAGTTGTGGCCGCACACGGTGGTAGCCGTGGCCGCGCAGCCCCTCGATATCTCCTCTATGGCGATGATGTAGGCGAGATAATCCATGGCCGCCCCGTTGTATTCCTCGGGATAGACAGCGCCCATCATGCCCATTTCGCTGAGTTTCTTGATGTGTTCCCAGGGGAACTCGTGGGTGCGGTCGTATTCGGCGGCCTTCGGCTTCAGATTATTATCGGCAAATTTGCGGCACGCTTCCCTGATCATTTGGTGTTCTTTGGTCAGTGTGAAATCCATGATGTTGCTCCTTTATTTTGGGTTTGCGGCACTCGGGAGGAATGGGAATACCCGCCTTTCCCTCGTTACCGAAAGTCCATTCATTGACGAATCCTTCGTTTTCCGTACCTCTTCATCGATAAGATTATACCGATGAAACATTGTCGACACAAAGACCCAAAGCATAACCCGTGCCACAGGGTAAAAGGCGCTTTTCCTTGTAACGGCTTGGTGTAGGAAGGGGTATATGGCACATGCGACAGTTGATGGCCGTCACATTTCAAGTAATAGCGGCCTTATATCGTATAGACGTCCTCCCGCACAGGTTGGTCGCAGACGCCCGTCACAGTTCGAGGCCGTCTCTTGGCCGGAGCGTCATGACCCACAAACCGGGCTTCTACGTCACCGGGCGGGCAAGGCGAAGAAATCGGGCTGCGAGGGCTGGGCCTTCAGCCTGGTCTTCGTGCTTGAAGAAAACATACGCGGTATCCCACCCTTGAGCGAGGATCGACCGATGCCACGAAGCGAGGTCGGAATCGGAATAACCGGGCCGGCGCAGGCGCAGATACCCCCAGTTCGCGGAGCTGACGATGCCGGGCGCAGGCGTGTCCTCCCGGTCGCTCACGCAAAGCGCGCATCGCCGTTCCCGAAGGAGGTCGAAGACCTCCGGCGCAAACCATGACTCGTGCCGGAATTCGAAGGCTGCCGTGGCGGGCAGAAGCGGGTCGAGGAAAACCCTCAGCCGCTCGATGTTCTTGATAAAGCTCGCGGGCAGTTGGAAGAGAATCGGCCCGAGCTTCTTGCCCATGACCGCGCATATCCGGATCAGGTGGTCCGTCTCCTGCTCCGCCTGTTTCAAGCGCCTGATGTGGGTGATCACCTGTGGCGCTTTGAGGGCGAAGACAAAGGAGTCGGGGACCTGGCCGGCCCACGTCTCGAGCAGTTCACGATTCGGCATCCGGTAGAAGGTATTGTTTATCTCGACCGCATCGAAGTGGTTCGCGTAAAACGAGAGCATCTCTTTTGGCGAGATGTGTTCCGGATAGAACTTCCCCTTCCACTCCTTATAGCCGTACCCGCTGGTGCCGACATACAGCTTCATGGACCGAGCATAACCCGCCGCGGCCAGAATTTCAACCCTGATGCCTCATAGATCGTTCACCGCGGCAGGCGAAGCACCTGTACGCGGTAAGGGCTCCGTTAGGCCACGGTGATATCGAAGCTGCTTTCCCAGTAGCCGTGAAGATTGCACCGCTCATGCGCGAGGAGCGTTACCTTGCCCGAAGGAGCGGCTTCTTTTGTCAGGGTCACGGTGAATGTCGCCTTTGGGCTCAGGTATCCCTTTGGCTGAAAGTCTATCCTGGCGGCGGGCTCGTTGCCTATCTCCAGGCTGATGAACTCTATGAAGTGGGCCGGCGCCATAGGGTGAATCGTTTCCCCGACGGCGACTTCAACGGTAAAAGGCTCCCCGGCTTTGACGGTTCGGGGAGCGGTGATGACCGGGGCGTGCGTCTTCTCGATGGGGGTCTTGCTCGACGGGTTCTTTACCCTGTTGATGGTTTCAAAGAGGCCCTGGTCAACCTTCACGGGGAAATACTTTTCCGCGGCACCGGCCCGGCCGGCGACTCCCGCCGCCGCGGTTCCGATGGCGATACTTTTTAAGAAGGCTCTCCTGTCCATAGCTCCTCCGTGTCTGAAATGAGTGCGAAACTATTCGACCTTTGGCGGATATCCGACAGCCACACTATTATTGTAATAATAACCATGAAATTGGCGCCTTTCCAGGTGCGGCGACCGAAAAGCATGGGGCGGCCACGCTTGCTTCCTGATGTCCGCGGGTTATATTTCAGATATGGTTCGGAAAAGTGCGGTGGACGAGTATCGATCAAAGGAGGCTTCGGCTTGCGAAAATTCGTTATCTCACTCATCTTTTCCTTTTTCGTCATGACGACCCCTGCATGGGCGCAGGAGTTCTACGTGCATGGGGGTCAGACAGAGAATACCGGCAGCCACGAGGAAGCCTTCCGCTGGGGGCTCGAATACCGGCAGAGCCTCAGCGAGCACATTGCCCTCGGCCTCACCTATATTAACGAGGGGCACATCGCCGGCCATCACCGGGACGGCTATGAGCCGCAGATCTGGTTCCGGACGAACGTCATCGAGCGCAAGCTTTCCCTTGCCGCAGGGGTAGGGCCGTACCTCTATTTCGACACGGTAACCCCCAATCAAGGCGCGTCGCGCGACCAGCACGGCCTGGGGACCGTCGTGAGCGTGGCCGCCACGTGGTACACGGAGAGCAGGTTCCTCTATGAGATCAGGGCCAACTGGATAGGGGCAGCCAATAGCTTTAACAGCGTCTCGGTCGTGGGAGGGATAGGATATCAGCTCGATGCCCCTCCCACCGAAGGGCCGCTTCAAAAGGCACCAAGGGAGACGACGAGCGCGACCGGCAACGAGATCACGGTGTTCGCGGGCGAATCGAGGCTCAATCGTTCGGAGTCCAGCGACTCGACGACGGAAGCGCTTGAATACCGCCGCGGCATCGCCCCCCATATCGATGCGACGATAGGCCTCTTCAACGAAGGGTCGAACAACGGCGACCGCCGTGGCGTCGCGGCCCAGGCATGGGCCGTCCGCACGTACTTTGCCGACCGGCTCTCCTTCGGCATAGGCGTCGGCCCGTATCTGGCACACGACAAGAACAGGGGAGCAGACGGAAGCACCACCGTCAACGGCATTATCGGGGTCACCGCGGGCTACAGTTTCGGCGACCACTGGATGGGCCGGGTTATCTGGGACCGGGTCATCACCAACTACAACCACGATGCGGATATCTTCCTGGTGGGACTTGGATATCGTTTTTGAGATCGGGCAGCCGTGTTGGATTACAAAGTACAAATTATTGAATTATAAATAGTGTAAGGAGAAGCAGGAATGAAGAAGGTCTTTGCCGCGCTTATGCTGGCGGCAATGCTTGCGGCGTGGGGATGCTCCACGGCGTCGAACAGGGACGAGGGGTATGGATATTCTTCTTCCCGCCCGGACAGCACCACGACCGACAAGTTTGAAAGAGAGAAAGCCACGTCGAGCGCCACCCCCTTCTAAGGCAGGCGCGGGGCGACCCGGAAGGTGCGCCTCACTCTTCCTCATCGGGAAGGCGAGCGGCGGCAGAGATAACCGCCAACGCGAGAAGCATGGACATGCACGCGATGGTGTAGGCGAGCGATTTTCCGTGCCATAAACCGCCGAACCAGCGTCTCAGCTCATCCGCAAGCACGTTCGCCTTCCCGCCGTACATCTCCATATCCCGCAGGTACTTCTTGGAATCTTCAGGCATAACCGGATAGACGGACCCGTCCCCTTCGACATAGCCCAGGACGTTGTTCGGGCTGTTCGCGGCCGCCCGATAAACCAATACGGCGCTGCCCAAGCCGACCAACAGGATGATGATGGAGAGAAGAGTAAGAGCTGTGCGGGGATTACGCATAGGCGAGAAGATTATAGAAAGAAACGCCATGCGTGTCAACGGCTTGGCGCCTTCGGCTAATACTTGATCTCTCTGAGGAATAGCCCGTGCGGGGGCGCGGTGGGCCCCGCCTTTTCCCTCATCCCCGACGCGAGGATCACGCTGAAGTCATCCGGTCCTGTCCGTCCCTGTCCCACGTCGAGCAGGGTGCCGACGATGTTGCGCACCATATACCGCAAAAAGCCGGTGGCCTCGATCACTACGTAGACCATGCCACCCCTGACCGCCACGCCCGCCCTCTTCACTTCCCTCACCGGGTTCCTGTAGATCTCGTCCTTCTTCTTGAATGCGGAAAAATCGTGCTCGCCCACGATGAGCTTTACGGTTTCCTTCATGGGGGCGACATCGAGGGCGTAGGGGAAATGGAGGACGTACCTGGCGAGGAAAGGCGAATTGCAGGCCCGATTGAGGATGCAGTAGACATATATCTTGCTTTTCGCCGAATAGCGGGCGTGAAAGGCCTCGTCGCAGTCGCGGGCGTCCCTTACGCGGATGTCCTTGGGCAGCATGCTGTTCAGCCCCCTGGTGAGGCTGAGATGGTTGATGCTCTTCCAGGTCGTAAAATTGACGACCTGGCCCATGGCGTGTACCCCGCTATCAGTCCTCGCCCCCGCATAGAGCTTCACCTTGTGGTCGAGGATCCGCGCAACAGCGGATTTGAGCCTCTCTTCCACGGTGATTGCGTTGGGCTGGCACTGCCACCCGTGATAGGAGGTCCCGTCGTAGGATACGGTGAGGCGAATGTTCCTGGTGGGGGTAGGGCCGTCCGGCTGCCCCGCGGGCGTCCGCGAGAGAGAGCCGGCGGAGCATAACGCGCTCACTCTTCGTCGGGGCTCCCACCGGTCGGCGGCTTCGTGTCGCGGGACTTTTGCGGGACCGCCTTCGTGGTGGCTTCCTTCACTTTATTCCCGCCGTTCTTTGGCGGCTGGTCTTTCTTGGCCGGCCCGGCGGCGGGTCGGGGTGGGGGAGTTTTGGCGGCGTCCCCTTTGGCTTGTTCCTTCTTCGGAGGCCCCGGCTTTTTCTTGTCGGCCTCAGCCTTCTTCTGCATGGCCTCGCGCACTTCCTCGATCTTTTTCTGCATCAGGCCGCGCTCTTCGTCGAGTTTGGTCTGGAGCGCCTCGCGCTCGCCCTTTATCCTGGTGCTCAGCTCGGCAAGCTCTTTTTTCAGCCCGATGATCTCGGCCTTGGCGTAATTATTCTCCTCCCGGAGCATCCTGATCTCATCTTTCAGGCGGTTGTTCTCCTGCTCGTAGCTATGGCAGCCGAAAAGCAGCGCGGGCAGACAGAGAAGAAGAATGATGTACCTCATGGGTACTATTCTCCACAATATCGCCCCGCTTGTCAACGTCTAGTCTGCACCCGCCCTCCTTTCGCCCGTCCGCTTCCCCTTACATCTTGAACCAGTTCGTCGTCTCGTTCAGCTCAAAGGCTATCTTCGACAGGTCTTCGGACGTGCCCCTCATATCCGTGGAAGAGGCCCTGAGCTGACGCGTCACCGCAGCGATGTTCTCCATGTTCCTCGTGACCTCGCTGGCTGTGGACGACTGCTCTTCCATGGCGACGGCGATGCGGTCGACCATGTCGGCGACATTTTCCACGTAGGAGACTACGCCGTCCATGGCGGACAGCGTTTCGGCGGTCTGCCCCGACACCTTGCCCACGGAGTGCTTCTGTCCCAGCATGGAGGCGACCGACCTTTTGATCTCCTTCTGCATGATTTCGACCCTGCCGGCTATTTCGTCGGCTGCCACCACGGTGTTCTCCGCAAGCTCCCTCACGTTGGCGGCGACGACCGCAAAGCCCCTTCCCGCTTCACCGGCGCGGGCCGCCTCTATCGCCGCGTTCAAAGCAAGCAGGTTCGTCTGGTCCGCGATCTCCTTGATCAGGTCGACGATGCTCTGGACTTCTTCCGAGTTCTTGCCGAGGGACTCCACCTCTTTCGCGGACTCGCTGACCGTCTCGATAAACCGGCCAAGCTCGCTGCCGCTGGCGTCTACCACGGCTTTCCCATCAAGGGCGATCTTCTTCATCGACTTTGCGGCTTCCGAGGTCTCAAGCGCGTTCCTGGCCACCTCTTCCGTGGTCTGTGACATCTCCACCATGGCGCCTGCCGCCTGCTCCACCTGGCCTGCCTGCTCGCCCGAGCCCTGGTCCAGAGACCGCGCGGTGGCGGATAGCTCTTCGGAGCTCGAGGCAAGGCCGGTAGCGGCAACGCGTATCTTCCCGACGATCTCTTTCAGGTTTTGCACCATCTTTCCCACGGACGTCTCCACCCTGCCGATCTCGTCGTCGGTGTGTGCGGATACGTTGTGGCTAAGGTTGCCCGATGCGATCTCGTCCGTCACCGAGATGAGCCGGGCAAGCGGCTTCGAGATGGAGCGATAGATCCATGCCCCGAAGCCTATGCCGAAAGCCACGGCGATGAGGCCTATGACGACGACCACCATCGTGCTGTTCCTGACCATACTGTTGACGTCGACGATCGACTGTTCCTGGGCGCCCCTGGCTAATGCCATGGTCGTCTTGGCGGCTGCCGCCTGCCTCAGGACGATGGCCCGCAAACCTTCCATGGCGAGCTGGGCCTTTTCTTTCATGGTGAGCTGGTTGCGGACCTTGGCGATAATGCCGTCGCCGGTAAAGAGCAGGCCCTTCATGGAGCTTATGCCCGAAAGCCCGTTCGCGAGCATCTTGCGTTCTTCTTTCGCGCCCAGGTCCACCAATGATGCATCGAGGGATTTCGCGACCTTGTCGATCTTCGTGAAGGCATCGTTCAGGGCGGTAGTTATCTCGTCCACTTCTTTGACGTTCCCTACCATAAAAAGCCGGGTGGCGAGCAGGGCAAACGCATTTGGACTATACCCCGTCACTGGACGGAACCTTCAAGTATCTTGCCGAGATAGTCCATATCCCACCCGGCCCTGAGACGTTTGGTCTTGATGCTCCTTCTTTTTGAGTTCTCTTGTCTCAAGAGATTAAGCGCGATATGTCTCAAGACGGCGAAGTTCGCCGGCGCATGATCTTTCCGTATTCGGCATTCGT
>PLSJ01000337.1:0-21348 GCA_003165115.1 Syntrophaceae bacterium
CAAATCCGGATGCCGCCTCCACTAAAACAAACTAACTACGTCATTTTTCAACCATTTTGTCTCCGAAACATCGCAACTCCAGGATATCCATTTGCGCCTGATTTGCCTTTCGCGGCTCGGCCCCCGGTCGACAACCCGTTCCGGCCGTCCAGTTCGACGTTCTACGCGTGGGTGAACAGGATGGCCTCTCCCGCCTCCATCTCGGCTGCGCTATACCTCCGCTAGTGAGGATTCTTCACTCTTCGAGAAGGCAAAACTGCCGTAGGTCAGCACCTTATGGTCAGAAAACCCTTCGAATTCCAGAAAGGTATGTACTGCCACATCATGCTAAGGAGAAAAGAGCTAAGGAGAAAAGAGTTGACAATAGGTGCCGGTTGTCTAATAATGAATGAGTCATAAATCGAGGGCTTGATCTAAAGACGGGCAGGTCCCGTTTACAGAGCTCCAGGAGGATCGCCTGGGCAGGCGGGAAATAGAAACAAATAATAGTGAGGACACGGAGGAATTGCAGAATGGCACAAAATCGCTGGTTAACGGCAAAAGACGTACTAAGGGTGAACGCGTCAGTGTGGGCGAACAAAACGGGGGTGAAGGACCTGAACAAGTCGTTCACGTTCAAGGAATGGAACGAGCGCTCATGCAGGTTGGCCAATGCCCTGGCCGATCTGGGAATGAAGAAAGGGGATCGTTTTGCCGTGTTGGCTTACAATTGCGTCGAATGGATGGATTTCTACGCTGCGGCCGCAAAAGGCGGGTTTGTTTGTGTGCCCCTGATGTTCAGGCTGGCAGCGCCCGAAATGGAATACATTGTGAACCATTGCGAGGCAAAGGTCTTCATCGTGCAGGACCAGTGGCTTGACCATGTAAATGGCTTCAGGGAGAGGCTGTTTACGGTTAAGGAATATATTTCGTTTGCCGTTAAGGACGAAGATTTTGAGGGCTACTTGCCTTACGAGAAACTCCTGGCGAATGCCAGTCCCGAGGAACCGGACACCGTAATAGACCTCGACGACATATGGGTGCTCATGTATACGGGTGGCACTACGGGGTTTCCGAAAGGTGTCATGAAAAGTCACGGCTCCCTGGTCGCCTCCTATTTTGTAGAGATTTTCGAGCATAGATTCGAAACCTCCGATATCGGCCTGCTGGTGATGCCGTGTTGCCACGTTAATTCACTCTACATGTCGTTCGTGGTTACATGGCTCGGCGGTACCATCATGTGCTACAACGTGAACAGTTTTGATCCTGAAGACCTGCTCAGAGTTATCTCCGAGCATGGGGTCACCTTCACCTCCTTGGTTCCCACGCACTATACTATGCTGCTGAATCTGCCGGAGGCGGTGAAGAATAAGTATAACCGGGATTCCATAAAGAGACTTCTCATCTCTTCCGCCCCCGCGCGAAGAGATACTAAGCTGGCCATAATGCAAATGTTCCCAAACAGCGAACTCTACGAGGCCTACGGGTCGACGGAAACGGGTCTTGTTACTGTCCTCAAGCCGGAACAACAACTTTCCAAGCTTGGCTCTTGCGGCCGCGAAGCTATCGGCACGGACGTTGTGTTGTTATACGCCGAAAATGGCGACATTATTACCGAGCCTAACAGAATCGGAGAGATTTATGCCAGAAGCCCCATGCTGTTATCAGGCTACTGGAAGGAACCGGAGAAATTCGCTCAGGCTAAGAAAGGTGAGTATTTCAGCGCCGGAGACATGGGTATGCGAGACGAGGACGGCTACCTGTATCTCGTTGACCGGAAAGCCAACATGATTATCTCTGGTGGGGAGAATATCTACCCCACCGAGGTGGAGACCTGCGTTGGAAGTCATCCGAAGGTGGAATATGTTGCGGTCATCGGCGTACCTCATGAAAAGTGGGGCGAACAGGTGACCGCAGTAGTGGTGCTCCGGGAAGGCGAGACCGCAACCGCGGAAGAGATCTCGGCTTATTGCAGGGGAAAGATCGCCGGGTTTAAGGTTCCAAAAACAGTCATCTTCATCAAAGACGAGAAGATGCCGAGATCCGGTGTGGGCAAGATATTGCATCGAGTACTTCGAGAGAAATACGGCATGTGGAAGGACCACGTGTAGGGACCTATGGTCGTGAGAAATGCCTTCTCGACACCCCGTTTGCATCCGACTTCCGCAGGCCGGAGCTACGACGTGCCTGAAAGGGATTCTGTCACCGGCCAAGGGCCGCCATCCGGATAGACTGCCGTTTATGGCAGCAGTGCCAGCGGAACCGTCCGACGAAGAGGGAGATATCATGGTCGAAACGGGACAACGGAGTGGCTTAACCGACGTTTTGAAACACTATGCGGAATATGGAATAAGGGCCAAAGAACTTAAGGATTTGGGTAAGACTGTCATTGGTTACCTTACGGCTCTTATGCCGATCGAGATTCTGACAGCGGCCGGGGTGATACCCTTGCGATTGAAAGGAAACCCGAAGGAGCCAACAACGAAAGCGGATGGGTGCATGGAGACGATAGTCTGTCCCTTCATTCGCAGTGTGTTTGACTCCGCGCTCAAAAACAAATATGACTTTTTGGACGGCATCGTGTTGCCCCATCAATGCGACAGCATCGAGAAAACGAACGATGTCTGGAGGTACAATCTAAATCTGCCGTACTGGTACTTTCTGAATGTGCCCCACCTTGCAGACGGTCCGTCGGTAAAGCTTATGCGCAACATACTTAGAGAATTCATTACAAGTCTGGAGAGACTCACNNCGAGGCTCTCGTTCTTTCGGTCAGAGCGCACAATGAGAATAGACGCGTCATGCGCGCCCTTTACCACCTGAGGCAAACGAATCCCCCCCTTATCTCCGGAGTGGAAATGATGAAGGTTCTCATAGCAGCAATGAGCCTTCCTGTCGAAGAATCGAGCGATCTGATAGAAAGAGTGACAGAAGAGGTGAGGGGCAGAATAAGGCCCCTTCACGATGGTAAGCCACGGATCATGCTTGTGGGAGACCAGGTAGATGATACTGCTCTCGTAGAAGCGATTGAGGAAGCGGGAGCGTGGGTGACAATGGACGATCTCTCCATCGGAAGCAAGATGTACTGGAATGATGTTGATGAGACCGCTGACCCGATTGAAGGTATAGCAGATCGCTACCTCAGAAAGTTAAAACTACCGACGACCTTTATCAGCTCCGATCAAGGTTATGAGCAGACTCTGGAAACCCGGTTCATGCATCTAAAGAAGTACGCCGAGGAATTCGACATAACGGCCGTCATTCTTCTTACTTATAAATGCTGTGATCCCTACGGCTTCGAGGTCCCGGCGCTCGAGAGCTATCTCACTTCTTCGGGGAGGCCGGTGCTCCACCTTGAGGAAGAATATCAGTCTTTTGCCCTTCAACGGGTAAAGACAAGAATCGAGGCGTTCCTCGAAATGATTGCATAAAAAGGGTTCTGCATATGACCGAGCAAAAGAAAACAAGGGCCGTGGCAACGCGGGCAGCGGCAAAGATACCTCAATTGGCAAGGGAAAATCTTGCCGCCACCGTAAGGGCGAAAAACGAAGGAAAGAAGGTTGCGTACGCGTTCATTTTTGATCAACATGACGAAATCATGAGAGCTATGGATATCGTCCCGGCATGGGGAGAAAGCTTTTCAGGCATATGCGCGGCCAAGCGCGTCGCGGAACAATATTTGGGTAAAGCCGAGACAGGAGGTTTTTCCCGCTCCCTCTGCACCTATGCGACGTGCAATCTCGGTCTTGACATAATGCGGGAAGAACTGGATGGCGAAATGCCGCCTCACGTTCCCTGGGGAGGTATAGGCAGACCGGATATGATTCTGGGGAGCGCGCAGCAGGCCTGCGACCCCCGGTTCAAGTGGCCCCAGGCAACGCAACATTACCTGCGCGATGTCCCGGTCTTTGTTGGCGGTATGTATTACCCACCCTGGGATCCAAAAACGGATCACAGGACCCAGGAGAAATCGTACGTGGAGTATGTCACCGACGAACTCCGGGAATGTGTGCGTTTCTGCGAAAGGGTGACCGGCAAGAAAATGGATTGGGATAGACTTGAAGCCGTAGTGGACTTGACGGATCGGACCTGGAACCTCTTCTTTGAAACGTACGAGCTGCGTAAGGCCGTTCCTGCTCCAATGGATACGGGCGATGCCATGAATACTATGGTGCCCTTCGCGTTCAACATGGGCACGCAAGGCGCCTATGATTTTTATGTCGATCTTCAGGAAGAGCTCAAGGAAAGGATTCGGAGAAAGGAAGGCGTCGCGGAGGATGAAAAATACCGGCTAATTTGGGCAGCAGGACTCCCTTCCTGGTTTGCGCTGGCCGATTTTCAGTACTTCAACGGCAAAGGTGCTGTCTTCCCTGTCGAAATCGCCTACCGAAATGGCGAAATGCTGCACAGACTGGATCTTCCAAAAGTGAGCGATCCCCTTGAGCACATTGCTTGGCGTTGGATGCGATACAAAACGCATTGGTACGACAAAGCTCGACAGCGTCCGGGCTCTATTCCCGCTGTCGAGCGCATCATTGAGTATATCGAGGAATACAAACTGGATGGCGCGGTATTCCATTCCGCCTTTTCGTGCCGCACCGAGCATTCGGGAATCCTTCTCCAGGCGGAGATTCTCAAGAAGGTCTACCCAAACATACCGATTCTCCTTATGGAGGGCGACATAGTAGATATCAGCTCTTACAACGAGGCCGATACACACAACAGAATCGATGCCTTCATAGAAGCGCTGTCGGCGAAGGAGGATATCTGCGGCTGAAGACGAGGGAGTCGCGGTGTGTAGGTGTGGACATTGACGACTTTCACGGATTGATGATACTCCGAAATGTCTTGACATAGGCATGACCAACTGCTATAGTTGGCCAGACATAAATAGAGCGCTCGGTTTAAATATAGTTGTACGAATGGAATAAATGTCTGCAAGGACAAAACGCATACGGGAGGATTTATGAAGAGTTTTCAACGATCCAGCTTTGTTCTCTTCTTCGCTCTGGTCTGTTTTGGCGCCTCGTGTCTTTCTGCGCAGGCCGAAGGGCCGGTCTTCAAGCTAAAGTTCGCGAGCTACATGCCACCTATGCACAAGGCTGCCACTGCCATAGAGGAGGCGTGGTGCAAGGAGGTAGAAAAGAGGACCAATGGCAGGGTCAAGGTTACCTATTTCCCCGGAGGAACACTGGTACCGGCAGTTCAGGCATACGAGGGAGTCGTTAAGGGCATCGCCGACATCGCCCTGGCGGCTCCATCATGGACCGCCGGAAGATTTCCTCTGACAGAAGTCCTGGCTCTTCCGTTGGGATTCAAAACGGCGGTGCAATCTACCGGGCTTGCGAACGCATGGTACAAGAAATTCAAGCCGAAGGAATTCGACGATACCAAGATGCTCTGGCTGTCGGCCATGGGTCCGGGTGTTTTCCTCACCAAGAAGTTTACCCCTTCTATAGAGGGGCTAAAGGGTTTGAAAATAAGAGCCGGAGGGAACGAGGCCAAGATTGTTAACGCAATGGGCGCTGTGCCGGTGTCCGTCCCTATGTCGGATGTATACGAGGGTTTGCAGAGGGGTCTCATCGACGGCATACTTTTCTATCCTGAATCCCTGAAAGGATGGAAATATGGAGATAATATCAGAGGGCTACAGGATAACCCCACGATTAATTATGCGGGCTTGACAGTGTTTGTCATGAATAAGAACAAGTGGAACGCCTTGCCTCCCGATATCCAAAAGATTATTGACGAGATCGATGATGAGTGGGCAGTAAAACACGGTGAACTGTGGCTAAAGCTTGACAACGAAGGAAGAGAATTCGGCGTCTCCAAAGGCATGAAGATAGTCAACATTTCCGGGGAAGAGGGGCGAAAGTCGGCGGAAAAAATGAAACCTGTCTTTAAGGCTTACCTGGAAGAGATGAAAGCAAAGGGTTTGCCTGGAGAGGAATCGTTGAAGTTCTGTGTGGATTACCTGAAAGCTCATCCGTGATCCTTGAGCGAGAGACATTTTTCGGGATGCAGTGATCTCACCTCTGTTGCCGCATTCCCGTAATCCGAGTCAAGGAGAACTGTTATGCGTAAATTCATCTATACATTGTCCGCTATTATGTCTGCGTGCGCAGGAGTGATCCTTGTGTTTATGGCAGCGCTCACCTTCGCGGATATAGTAATGCGACTTTTTTGGGCGCCAATCCCAGGCGTATACGAGGTCGTCGCATTTCTCGGAGTTGCCGTTGCCGGCTTTGTCCTCCCACGCTCTTCTCTGATGAAGGCACATGTCGGAGTAGACTTCGTGGTCGAGAGGGTGTCCCCGAGAGCCCGAATGATCACCTTGATCGTTACACGGATACTCGTGGCCGCCTTCTTCCTGATCACCGCCTGGTATTTCGTAGATATGGCAGAGAGCTTTATTGCGGCTAAGAACGTTACCATGACGCTGAGACTCCCTTTCTATCCCGTCGTATTCGTGATGGCATTCAGTTTTCTGGTTGAAGCCATTGTTGCTGTGTATCAGATGCTTGAAAGGGAGGAGAAAGAATAATGAATGAGTATGTGCTGGGAATATCTGCCTGTGTCGTTCTGATTCTCTTCCTCATGACAGGCATCGAGATTGCCTTTGGTATAGTGTTGGTAGGAGTTGCCGGTCTCATAGTCACCTCCGGTTTCAGTGTTGCCTTCAATACGGTCGTTCAAGATTTCTACGACACCTTGGGTTCGTACGGTCTCACGGTCATTCCTCTGTTCATGCTTATGGGACAGATAGCTTTCCATTCGGGCATAGCCCAGCGATTGTACGATGCGGCGTATAAGTTAATTGGTCGTGTCCCGGGCGGTTTAGCCATGGCAACAGTGCTTGCGGCGACTATGTTTAAGGCTATGTGCGGGTCCACCTTCGCGACTTCTGCAACATTCTCGAGTGTGGCAATTCCGCAGATGAGCCGATACAACTACAGCAAGAAGCTCTCAACGGGGATAGTGGCCAGTGTAGGCACCATCGGCATGCTCATACCCCCGAGCATTAGTATGATCATTTACGGCATTATCACCGAGCAGTCCATAGGGAGACTTTTCCTCGCGGGGATCATACCGGGATTGTTGATCGCAGGTCTATTCATCGCCGTAATCTATGTATGGTCCAAGATAGACCCCACACTTGCTCCGCCTAGTACCGAGACCTTTTCACTGAAAGACAAATTGCGGAGCTTGCCTGAATTCATCTCGGTGGTCGTGATTTTTGGCGTAGTAATTGGTGGGCTTATGGCCGGCATGTTTACCCCAACGGAAGCCGGCACCATAGGAACGATTGCCATATTCATCCTTGCCGTGATCAAGAAAGGTATGTCTTTTAAGATCTTCGCGGCTTCAGTGGACGAGTCAATGAGATCCTCACTCATGATCCTCACCATCATTGCCTGTTCGGCTGTGCTCGGTCATTTCCTGGCTATCACGCAGATACCGCAAGTTGCGGGTGATTGGCTCACCAGTCTTCCTCTTCACAGGGTCCTGGTGATGATTATTGTCTTCCTTTTCTATCTGTTAGGTGGTTCTTTTATCGATGACATGGCATTTGTCATCCTCATTACTCCAATCTTGTTTCCCGCTGTCGTCAAACTTGGCTACGATCCCGTGTGGTTTGGTGTCATGGTCGGGATTACGCTGATGGTTGGGTCAATCATACCTCCCGTAGCCGTCAGCGTCTTTATCGTGAAGAACATTACCGGGGAGTCCTTTAGCACGATCTATTCGGGCGTCGTCCCTTTCCTTATAAGTTTCGTCGTTTTAGGAACCTTACTCTTCATGTTTCCGGGGATAGCAACCTGGTTGCCCAATCTGGTCATGGGGAACTGAGCGCGAGAACGCATTCCATGAGGGCTGAGCCTGACGGTTCACGATGGAAACAAAATAAGAAGTCCTGTGAGGACTCCGATGAAAGGGAGGCGCTACTTTTTTAGAATCGTGGCGATTGGTCAACCCACAAAGAGGCGTTCCCGTTTTCTTGAATAGCCTCTCAGGGTTTAATCAGGCCTAATCCCCGCAAAATGAAGTCAACCATGGTGTCGCGGACTTCGTCAGATGACCGGTGCTTCACCGTCCAGCCCCTCATCGGCTGAAAAAGCTGAAGGAAAAGAATCTCGTTTGCCAGAACCTCGATGTCACCCTTGATCGGCCTGGACGTATTTACCGCTTCCAGGAGACCACGCCAGAATGTGACGCTATACTCGTAATCAAGTTTCAAGACAATGCGCAGGTGCTCTCTTTCCATATTCTTGCTTTCGGTAATGATAAAACGGAAGAGACTATTGTTCTTAAGAATAAAATCCAAAGAGCTGCGAAGGGCGGCTCTCAGCCTTTCTACCGGATCCCCTATACTGTCAATCTTCAGCGTTTTCAAGTACTCGCGCCACAACCTGATCATGTGCTTATGAAGCAGATAGAGCACATCGTCTTTTGAAGAGACGTAATGGTAAAACTGACCCATAGACATTCCGCACGCCTCTGCTAGTTCTCGGGTCGTAGTCGGGTGAAATCCCTTTTTGAAAAGGACGGTAGATACCCCAGCAACTATTTTTTCGTGTTTATCCTCGATGAGCTTGGCATTCTTGCTGGCGGACAAAAGAAGGTCATCCGATAATCCGCCCGTCTGCCCTTTCTTACTTGTTTCTTTCGAGTTAGTACGCATAAGCCACCTTTCTCCTGGTAGCGAAGCCCACGGAAGAACCGTCAGAAATCCATTCGCTTTCTTTGTCTTCCATTATCCGCCGTCGTTTTATTTAGTGAGTGCGGCTTCAGTCAACCTTTCTTCCTGCTTGCTGCCATATACAAGTTAATCCAGATGGCTTTCCTGACCGACGCGGTTTGTCAAAGAAGGCCCTGAGGGGAAAATTGTCTGACTCCGTAACGCTTGTCGTGGCTTCCGAATCTACACCCCCCACTTCACACCCGCGCTGGCCAGACTTGCACCCGCCACATCGACAACAGCAGCGCCCCCATCAACCAGGAGGACCGATCCCGTCATAAAAGATGAGTCATCACTCGCCAGATAGCTGCAAATACCCGTGATCTCTTCGGGCGCCGCAAAACGCCGCAGGGGAAGATTGGACGATATGACCTTGAACACGCCTTCGAGATCTGTATTGAGCGTTCCCTTCAGGCGGCCGAGTGAATGCTCTGTCATGGCAGTCCTGACACCGCCAGGGCAGACTACATTGCTTCTGACTTTGTAAGGCCCGTAATCCAACGCAACCTGCTGAGTCAGCATGATCAGGCCCGCCTTTGACGATGCGTATGCGGGCATACCGGTGAGACAGCGGAGACCGCCGATAGAGGCGATATTTATGATCGAACCTCCTCCGTTCCTGATCATATGCGGTATAGCTGCCTTCATAAGAAGAAAGGGGCCGGTGAGGTTTGTCTCCATCATCTTGCGCCACAGCTCCGGGTCTACTTTGACTACACTGCCCCCCTCGTCAATGCCTGCATTGTTCACGAGTACGTCAATTTTGCCTCCGAAGCTCACTGTGGCCTCTACCATCCGTACGGCATCTTCCGACTTTGAGACATCGCCGGCGCAGGTTGTCACTGAGCCCGGCGGAAACGTACCGGCCATCTTGTCGAGCTTTGCCTGGTTTCGCCCGGTTATGCAAACTCTCGCTCCATCCGCGATGAAGCGCTGTGCAATCACGCTGCCTATACCCTGGCCCCCTCCCGTTATGAGCGCCACTTTTCCATTTAGGTCCATATCTTCAACTCCTTTCTATGAATAAAATCTAATTGGCCCCTTCGATCGATGGAAGAACCCGTGGCTATCGATGACGAAGCAACGCACTTCACGCTTCTCATCACAGCGATCAACCACTCGATCTATCGTATACTTTAACAGATTATTGAGCCGAATTGTCAAACAATTTTACCCGCCCCGGGTCCTCCTCGCCAAGAAGGGCCCAAGACCTGTCAGTAACGTGAGCCAGGGCGGTATCTCGCCGACAGCTCTTGAGACCACCGGACCTCGGGCGTGCAATATGATGATGACGTCCCGGCAGCCGCCACTGCCAGGCGAGACCGGCAGGCAGCATTACCGAATGCGGATCGGGTTCCAAAGTTGCCGCTATCGGGCGACATGCTTGCAGTGGAAAAGGAAGAAAAGGCTTGACAATGACTGCCGATTGCACGATAATGAGCAAAGCATCGAGCGAGTGCTTGATCTACAATATGGAAAGCCCTGTTTGCTGATTCTTGGTAGTTTGCTATTGCCGGGGGTTGGAAAAGGGGATGGAGGTTAAGACATGGAGACTTTGAAGAATGTTGGTGTGGTGGGGGCCGGTATGATGGGGGCAGAGATCGCTCTATGCTTTGCGCTGGGAGGCAGTATGGTAGTGCTCAAAGACGCAAAGCTTGAGTTGGCGACGGCTGGACGTGGCAAAGCCGAACGGGTGCTGGGCAGGTGGGTTGAAAAGGGACGCATGACGAGCGAGGAACGAACGAAGGTTATCAATCGCATCTTGCCGGTCGCGACATACGAAGGTTTTGAAAAGGCTGAAATAGTGATCGAGGCGGTCGTTGAGCAGGCAGAGGTCAAGGGAAAGGTCTACAAGGAACTGAACGCAGTCTGCAATGCCGACTGTATCATTGCAACGAATACGTCTTCCATTCCCATTAGCCGACTGGCTGCTTTTAGCATGCGACCGGAGAAGTTCATAGGGATGCATTTCTTTAGCCCTGCCTCTGTAATGAAGTTGGTTGAGGTGATCCCCGGCAGTGGTACCGGCGAAGAGACGATCGCAAAAGCAATAATGATAGCAAGGAGTATCAACAAGGAGCCCATTCGAGTCGCGGACTGTGCGGGATTCGTCGTTAACAGGTTGCTTTTTGCCTTCTTCAATGAGGCCTGGAGGATAGTAGCTGAAGGAGTCGCAACGCCTGCCGACGTAGATAAAGCCGTTAAGTTCGGACTTAACCATCCGGTGGGGATTTTTGATAGTCAGGACTTGGTAGGTCTTGATCTGGCGCTTGCAGTGACCGGTATGCTCCAAGAGGAGTACGGAGAACGCTTCAGGCCGTCGCCTATCTTAAAGAGAAAGGTAGAGGCAGGGCACATCGGGAGAAAGGCGCAGAGGGGTTGGTTTGATTACAGGGCAGAGGGAGAGAGATGATGGAATATCAGTCGATTCTCTACGCCAAAGAGGAAGGCGTAGCCATAATCACCTTCAATCTTCCTCATAAACGCAATGCCATAACAGCGCAAATGGCCGGGGAAATCGATACCGCTCTCTTCGACGCGGAAGGCGATAGAGATATTGCCGCTGTGGTCATAACCGGCGGCGAAAAGTACTTTACTGCAGGTGCTGATGTGAACGACATCGTCTCAGGTCACGGTGAGGAGCCGACTTCGGTGAGGATGTATGAAATGCACTATCCGACGCAGGCGGTCTTTCGACACATATCACGAATGAATAAACCGACAATCGCCGCTATAGCCGGCTACGCCTTCGGGGGAGGTTTAGAAATGGCTCTATGCTGCGACTTTCGAATCGGTACCGAAAAGGCGAAATTGGGCTTACCGGAAATCACGCTAGGTATCATACCAGGAGCCGGAGGAACCCAACGTCTCTCGCGGACGATTGGGCTTGCAAGGGCAAAAGAGCTTGTCCTGACCGGCGAGACCATTTCTGCGGACCGAGCATACGAGTTCGGTCTCATAACGAAAGTCGTGAAGGAGGGTACTCTTCTGAGCGAAGCAAAGGCCTATGCCGGTAAATTTAAGGCGTTACCGCCCTTCGGTTTGCGCATCGCCAAGACCGTGCTCGACAAAGGCATTAACATGGGACTGGACGACGCGCTCGAACTGGAGCAACTCGGCTTCTGCATGCTCTATAGCACGGAAGATCAGAAAGAGGGAGTAAGGGCCTTTGCGGAGAAACGGTCACCCCGATTCAAGGGAAGGTAGAACTTTAACCACGCATTACTAGAGAAACGACGAAAGGAGAATTAAATGGACAAGAGAGACCCTATTATTGTTTCCGCAGTAAGGACGGCTATCGCCGATTTCGGGGGAGGCCTGAGGGAAGTATCCCATACCGAACTGGCCACCATCATTATGAGGGAGGTGTGTGAAAGGATCGACTTTCCTAAACACGAACTGGGCGACGTTTATTGGGGCACCGTTATGCTCAACAGCGATGAAAATGGGCTGGCCCGCTGCGCCGAATTGAATGCAGGCATTCCTCAGGAGGTGTCCGCGGTTCAGCTTTCCAGGGCTTGTTGCTCTTCGATGGAGGCAATCAGGATAGGGTCGATGGCCATCCGTCTGGGGGAAGCGGACGCGATACTGGCGGGCGGCGGTGAAAGCATGAGCAATGTTGCCTATAACATAAAGAATGCCCGGTGGGGCTTGAGGCTGAGACACCAGGAACTGTCAGACGGATTGTGGGATGGTCTTTACGACCAGTGCACCGGTCTCATCATGGGTATGACAGCGGAAAACGTAGCCGAACAGTTCCACATCACACGGGAGGACCAAGACATCTTCGCCTACACGAGCCAGATGCGCGCGAAAAAGGCGCTCGAGGAGGGGCGCTTCCGGGACGAAATCGTTCCCATCACTATTCCCGGAAAACGCGGAAAACCGGACAAGGTTTTCGCCGTCGACGAGCATCCACGTCCGGATACAACCCTGGAAGCCCTGGCCAAATTACCCCCTGCATTCAAGAAGGACGGAACAGTCACCGCTGGCAACTCATCCGGCCTCAATGACGGTGCCTCCGCTGTCTTAATAGTATCGAGAGAGCTTGCGGATAGACTTAACCTGACCAGAAGGTGGAAAATAGTGGGCAGCGCTGCGGTCGGAGTAGACCCAAGGATCATGGGGATCGGGCCCATTCCGGCGGTGAGAAAGTTAATGAAGAAAACCGGCCTGAAGATAGGGGATATGGAGCTCATAGAGAACAACGAGGCCTTTGCGGCTCCATGTGTCGCCGTAACTCGAGAGCTCGGTCTATCAAACGAAATCCTCAATGTGAACGGAGGTGGCATAGCCCTCGGCCACCCCATCGGTAATACAGGCTGCAGACTCGTGGTGAGCCTCATTCATGAAATGGAAAAGCGGGGTCTCACACGTGGCCTCGCGACGCTCTGTGGCGGCAGCGGTCACGGAGAGGCGATGATCATCGAAAAGACGGAGTAGCATGCCCATGGCCGCCGGATCCACGGTGAAGGGCATGGATGAACTGGTTTGGGCTGCGTGGCGAAGATATAAGGAAAGCAATCGGGACGTGTACGTCTTGCCCGATGGGACGATACAGCTTGGGAGACAGGTGAAGGCATGCGTTACAGGATTCGGGGAAAGGTCTTCGAGGAGTTCAATATCGGGGATGAGTACACCACCGGTGCCAGGACGGTGACGGAAGCGGATATAGTCAACTTCGCCGGTGTATCGGGCGACTTTCATCCGGAACACTTGAATGAAGAGTTCGCCGCCCAGGGGGCGATGGGAGCAAGGATCGCCCACGGGCTGCTGGTCCTCGCCATGGCGACAGGCCTTTTGAACCAAACAGGGCCGACCGAAGGGACGACTATCGCCCTCATGGAAATGAAAGTCCGCTTCACCCATCCCGTGCGGCCCGGCGATACCATAACGACCGTCGCGCGCGTCACCGGCAAGAGGGAGACAAAGAAGCCGGACAGGGGGATTGTCACACTGGCCGCCACTGTCTTGAACCAGCATGAGGTCGCGGTGCTGGAAGCGGAATGGCCACTAATGCTCTACAGGAAGGGCCATGTGCCGGGCGTCGGGAACTAGCGGCGGCTCTCACCAACGAGCCGATGACGACCGGTTTAATTCAAACACAACGAATGCCTCGGGGTGGCGTGCGGGCCTCCCCGAGGCATTCCTGTCTCCACAGCCATCCGCCCGGGACGGCGAAGATCACGCAGCCGGAAAGGTCTGTATAGTCGCGTCCGGCAAGACATAGGCGTCCACCGCTTTGCCCCTGTAATCCTCGTCCAGCACCTTCACGATCTCCCTCATGTCGCTATACCAGAATATCTCGTCGTCTCTGCCGAAGCAGTAGGCGTTTGCAATGTCCTTGTAGCGCGAGTATAGGAAGATCCTGCGAGCCTTCGGGTCCTTCCGCCTCGGCCCTCCGGCCAGCCTGCCCCACGTCTCCTTGCCGAACCGCCCGAAAACATAGTGCACCACCTGTCCCATCTCGCTGTCGCAGAGGCAGACGATGTCGCCGCCTTCGTCCTTGAGGAGTTTCTCGGACTGGGCCACCGCGATCGCCGCCTCGTTGCCCTTGGCGTAGACATTCGCGAAGACGATGTCCGCCTTGCCCGGGATCGCTGAAGCATAATGGGCGGGTGCCAGCTTCAGCATATAGTCGTAGAGACGGTCGGGCTCCCCGGCGAAAATGTCCGTCCCTTCGGCGTCCGAGTTGACGAGGAGGTCGATCTTTACATCGAGGCCCGCTCTTTTTCCGAATTCCCTCATGTCGTCGTGAAACGGATTTCCCGTCATGTTCCCGAGCTCGAACTTCATGCCCTCCCATGAAAGCATCCCGTGATGGCGGGTGATGGCATCGATATGGGCGACGCCGGGCATGATGATCTTGTAACCTCCGCCGTAGCCGCAGAAGGCGTGGGGCACGAAGGAACCTATGCCGATGGTGAGGTCACAACCGCTGTACTCTTTATTGACGAGAACGGGCGTGCCCAGGGCCGTCTTGCNNGGTCCATGGCAGTTGTGGTTATACACCGGGAATCGCTCCATCACCTCCGCACCGAGCTTCTTCCGGAAAGACGCGTTATCGAGAGCCCCGTGCGCCCCGAGGGCGCAGAGAAAGCGGACCTGCCCATCCGCGATCCCGCATTTCTCGAAGAGGCGGAGCAGAGAAGGAATGAGGCGGAACGCCTTGGTGGGCCTGGAGATGTCGTCGAAGGCAACGCAGACCTCCTTGTGCCCCGAGACGAGCGGCGCGAGGCGCGAGAGGCAGGCGTCATAATCGGCTTCGCCAAGCACCGGCTTGCGATCCCCGTTCATGCGAAGGACCTGCACGTTCCAGCGCTCAGGCAGCTCCAGCTCTATCGTTCCCCCGCCTTCCCACAGGCGGTGATTCAAACTTATCAGGTTAACCATGTTGTCCCTTCATCGCTTTCGCGGGCTGCACCTTATGCTGATTACCGTTTTGGGATGTTTGACCAAAAGAACCTGCTGAAAAACAGAAAATGAGAAAGATTGCAGAAACGGCCGCGACACATGACCGTCTTACCATCGTTGCACCCCTTCGGCCCTTTCCGTAAGCCAACCTCTGCTCCTGGCGTGGTCGCCCTTCCGGTCTATGGGCCTTTCAATAGCTCTTCGTCGTTCCGGGAATAATAAAACTACCGTTCATCCGGCGGATTTCTGTTATCATATATTGCACGTTTCAAAACTGTCAATAAGAAAGTTCCCCATCGGCAGGGCAAACGCACATTTGGAAAATGAGTGAGAAGGTTCCCCTGACAAGAGTCCTCATCGCCTCGCCTCCTATACTACAATACACTACACAGGCGGTGCTGGTCAGCGATGACCCTCTTCCCCCCAGCGCTTGAAGAGTGCGTGGTCGATGTCGAGGTTGTCGAGGATCTTGCCGACGATGTGGTCGATCAGGTCCTCGATGGTCTTCGGGGCGTGATAGAAAGCGGGGACGGGGGGCAGGATCGTCGCGCCCGTGTCAGCCGCCTGGGCAAGCAGCCTCAGGTGCCCCGTGTGTAAGGGGGTCTCCCTCACCACGAGAATGAGCCTGCGCTTTTCTTTCAGCGTCACGTCGGCGGCGCGTATCATCAGGTTGTCGTTGAACGAGTTGGCGATGCCCGAGAGGGTCTTTATCGTGCAGGGCACGACCGCCATGCCCTCTGTCCTGAAAGAGCCGCTCGCGATGCTTGCGCCCACGTCCCGCGGGTCATGGCTCGTGTGCGCCAGTTGCTCCACGTAGCCGACGGTGTGGCGCGTCTCGATGAGGATGGTCCTCTTTGCCGCTTCCGAGAGCACAAGGTGCGTCTCCACATTGAGCTCCCGCAGCACTTCCAGGAGCCTCACGCCGTATATCACGCCGCTGGCCCCGGTAATTCCGACAACGATCCGTTTGCCTTCCATTTCTGCGGTTCTTCCCTCTTCCCTTAGTCGATCTTTCTCATCTCTATGCGCAACTGGCTGGCATTGCCGCTTACGAAATGTCCTTTCATCAGGGCGGGTTCATTCTTGTCCACGGTGAACGTAAAGGTATACCGCTTTTTGGATGGATCGACCGACCCCGAGACCATGTGGGAAGATTGCAGTTCGTCGAGGGGCCGGTACGGTCGCGTCATGAACTCTATCGTCGCCTGTCCCTCCGAGTAGGTGACTTTTGCCTTGCGGACCCTCCGCCAGTCAGGGGCGCAGTGGCAGCTCCTC
This sequence comes from Syntrophaceae bacterium, assembly GCA_003165115.1. Classification (GTDB taxonomy): domain Bacteria; phylum Desulfobacterota; class Syntrophorhabdia; order Syntrophorhabdales; family WCHB1-27; genus BOG-1155. The sequence goes on from PLSJ01000337.1 coordinate 16,409, forward strand.
TTGGAGGTATCGTACTCCCCCCAGGAATGCACCACCTGGGCAGACTCTTTGTCGACCTTCTCCACGTAAAGCGTGCAATCCCAGTCCCATCGGGAATTCCATCGACCGGTCCACGTGCCCGATAAAGCCTTGACCTCGTCCGGCAGGGAGGGGTCCGGAGGAACGATGGCCGCGCTCGGGACGGCGGGCGCCTTTTGGGCCGAACAGACCGCTGCCAATCCCGCTATGACGGCGATTGTCAGTACAAGGAGCAGACGCCTCTTCCCCACCCTACCCTCACCTCGCGGTCTCTTTTCGCCGCTGTTCGCCTCACCTCACGCCGGCGGGCGGCCTCCCCCGGTCATGTGCTTCTCTGCCTCCAGGGCGATCCGGTCCTTGAGCGCCTCGCATACGTCCATGAGCTGCCGGATCTCTTCAGGTTGCAGCCTGTCCCAGTGAATGCCCGCCACGACCACGACCTTCCTGTTCAGCCTGCCAGAAAGCGCCTCGGACACCAGTTTGACGGTTACGTCCTCCTTGTGCCCGGGGAAAGTGAATACGGAGGACGTGGCGCTTCGTGTCTCGGGGTCCCGGAGGCTCGGCCGCGGCACCGCCATGCCCAGCGCCCCTATGTGGGCCACCCCTCCCCACAGGGTGACGAGCAGATCGGGGCCGAGCGCATCGACACGGGCAAAGAGCTCGAACCGTCCCTTTCGCTCGGACAGGGTAAACCCCGGAAGCCGCGCCCCGGTTTTACCCCCGTCGTCTTCCCGATACATATACCCCCCCTTCACGCGGGTATGTTCGCCGGTCGTCTAATCGACGATGAAATCCCATGCGGAGTCGTTGATCCAGAGCGCATAGTAGCCCCTTCCGAACAGGCCCTTCGGCCGTACCGTGTATAAGGTATCGCTTTTCTTCTTCACTTCGGCCTCGACCTCTTTGCCAAACATGAAGCGGGGTTTGCCGAGAGGGGATTGGTTGATGAACATCAGGTTATTGAAGGTGAGGTACTGCACCTCGTGTTTTCCGTAGAGAATGAAATATTTGATGTCTTTCAGGAGAAAGTGGGGGGGGTTATTGCTTTCGATATAGAGCAGCGATCCTTCCTGAAAGACTATGTTGGGGAGGATTCTTATCAGCTTGCTGGCCGTCTTGACGTAAACGCCATATTCACCGGGCGTCGGCACGTCGTCTTTTGCCGCATGAAGGGGACCGGCAAGGAATAGGGCCGCAATGACGGAAACCGCGGCATATCGAAGCACTCTTCGCATTGATTTCATCTCACACCCCATTATTCGATCGTCGTAAGGACAATTCTTCTTTCCCGCGGTCCGTCGAACTCCATCAGGTAAATGCCCTGCCACGTGCCAAGCACGAGTGCCCCCGCGGACAACGGAACGGTAAGGGAAGAGCCCACGAGGCAAGTCTTGATGTGGGCATCGGAGTTCCCCTCCGCGTGCCTGTACGGGTAGTCGACGGGCGCGAGCCCGGCCAGCGCATCGATCAAATCCGTCATCACCGCCGGGTCGGCGTTTTCATTGATCGTCAGGCCGCAGGTGGTATGCAGGCAGAACAGGTGGACCGCCCGGCCCTCTTTCCCGCCCACGGCCCGCCTCACCTCGTCGGTGACGTCACGGGCCTCAATCCTGCGCGATGTCCGTACCTTGAGCTCGACCACCATTCAATTGTACCCTACCGGACCGGGCCATATCAATAGATAAGGTGCGANNCGGCGCCTCGAAGAGACACCATAAACACACTTGAAAAAGTACCACATGAAATTCTATAATTAAGGGATGAAATTCGAAGAAGGATTACGTAAGCTTGAAGACATAGTCAATACCCTCGACGAAGGACGCGTTCCGCTCGACGACGCGCTTCGCCTCTTCAAGGAGGGCATGGGCCTCACGAAAGAGCTTTCCAAGACGCTTGACGACATAGAACGCAAGGTGGAGATCCTTGCGAAAAAGGATGACGGAACCATCGAGAAAAAGCCCTTCCTCCAGGAAGACCTTTAGTGGACCTGGCAACCTTTCTCGCCGACAAGAGGGTGCTTGTGGAGGACAGGCTGAGGGCGATACTCTCCGCCTTTCCGGCATCTTCCGGGGTACTCAGGGATGCAATGGAGTACAGTCTGTTCTCGGGCGGCAAAAGGATCAGGCCCGGCCTTGCCATAGCAGCCTGTGAGGCAATGGCCGGCGACGTGGAAACGGTGCTGCCCTTCGCCGCCGCCATTGAAATGATCCATACCTACTCGCTCATCCATGNNCCGTCGAGTGCATCCATACCTACTCGCTCATCCATGACGATCTTCCCTGCATGGACAACGATGACCTGAGACGGGGCAAACCCACGTGCCACAAGATGTTCGGGGAAGCGGTGGCCCTGCTGGCTGGAGACGCGCTGCTCACCGAGGCCTTCCGCGTCATGACCGATCCGGCCGTCTCTTCCGCGTCTCCCGAGGTCACGCAGAAGGTGGTATACGAGATCGCCCGTGGGGCGGGCGCCGCCGGCATGGTTGCGGGCCAGGCGGTCGACGTCGTCTATGAAGGCAAGAAAGGGACGAAACGCATCGTCAATCTCATACACCGCAACAAGACGGGCGCACTCATCAGGGCATCGGTCCTGACGGGCGCCCTCGTGGGTAAAGCGAATAAAAAGGCGCTCAACTGCTTCACGATCTTCGGGGAGTCGATCGGTCTCGCGTTCCAGATCATGGACGATATTCTCGACGTGGAAGGCACGGAGGCGGAGGTAGGAAAAAAGCTGAAAAAGGACGCGGAAAAGCAGACGTACGTGAGATATTACGGCATTGCCGCCTCAAAAGCCAGGATAGATAGTCTCGTCAACAAGGCCATCGACGCCGTGCGGTTTCTGGGCACCGGGGCCGACATGCTCGTGCAGGCCGCCAATTTTATAGGTCACAGGTCCTTTTGATGCTCGATGCCATCAACACGCCGCGTGACATAAGAGAGCTGACGCCCGTCGAGCTCGCGGGCCTGGCCGAAGAGATAAGGGACTTCATTATCCGCACGATCTCGAAGACCGGGGGCCATCTCTCGTCAAACCTGGGCATCGTCGAGCTTACCCTTGCCCTTCATTACGTCTTCGACACGCCCAATGACAGGATCGTGTGGGACGTGGGCCACCAGTGCTATACGCACAAGATCCTCACGGGAAGAAAGGACCTTTTCTGCACCATCAGGCAGAACGGGGGCCTCTCCGGCTTCCCCTGCAGAAAAGAGAGCATTTACGACGCCTTCGACACCGGACACGCGAGCAACTCCATTTCGATCGCGACCGGTCTCGCCGAGGCGAAGAAGAAGAACAACCAGACCCACCGCATTCTCGCGGTCATAGGCGACGGGTCCCTCACCGGCGGCATGTCGTTCGAGGCGCTCAACCATGCGGGCCACCTGAAAAGCGATATCATCGTCGTCCTGAACGATAACGAAATGTCCATCTCGAAAAACGTCGGCGCCCTCTCCGCCCATCTCAACAGGATCATGACGGGCGAGTTCATGAGCGGCTTGAGGGAAGACATCAAGCATTCCATCCGCAATTTGCCCGCCTTCGGGGACAAGGTCTACAAAGCGGCGCGCTACTTTGAGGAGGCGGTCAAGGGCTTCGTGACTCCGGGGCTGCTCTTCGAGGAGCTGGGCTTCCAGTACGTGGGGCCCGTGGACGGCCACAACCTGAACCATCTGATCCTCAACCTCGCGAACATCAAGAAGCTCAAAGGGCCTATCCTCGTCCATGTCGTGACGAAGAANNGGCGAGCCGGTGCGGAATGGAAAGAAGACGTTTACCGATATCTTCGGCGAGACGATGATCCAGCTCGCGTCGAAGGACGAGCGGATCATAGCCATCACCGCCGCCATGGGACTCGGCACCGGTCTCGAAGAATTCAGTAAGCTTTTCAGCGGCCGCTTTTACGACATCGGCATTGCCGAGGCCCATGGGGTCACGTTCGCCGCCGCGCTCGCCCTGGGCGGGTTGAGACCCTTCGTCGCCATGTACTCCACGTTCCTTCAGCGCGGCTTCGACCAGGTGATCGAGGACGTCTGCCTGCAGGAGCTGCCCGTGGTCTTCGCCATCGACAGGAGCGGCATCGTCGGCCAGGACGGTCCCACGCACCACGGCAGCTTCGACATGTCCTACCTGCGCCACATTCCGAATATGATACTCATGAGCCCCAAGGATGAAAACGAGCTGAAGCAGATGCTCTTCTCCGCGATCATCTACGAGAGGCCCGTCGCTATCCGCTATCCCAGGGGCGAAGCCCTGGGCGTCCCGGTAGAGAGCGAATTTACGGAGGTCCCCCTGGGGAAATGGGAGGTCCTGAAGGACGGCTCCGATGTGACGCTTATCGGGTGCGGTCCGGTGGTCAATGCATGCCTGGAGGCAGCGCGCGAGCTCGAAGACGAAGGCATCAGCGCCGCGGTGCTCAACGGCCGTTTCATAAAACCGATGGACAGGGGGATGCTCGTCGCCTTCGCCAGGCGCACCGGGCGGGTCGTGACACTGGAGGAGAATTCCGCCATAGGAGGGTTTGGAAGCGGGATCATGGAGGTCCTTTCCGAGGAAGGCGTGGTCGTGCCCGTCAAGAGGATCGGCCTGCCTGACAGGTTCCTCCCCCATGCATCACAAAAGCTCCTGCGACAGCAGGTAGGCCTCGACAAGGACGGCATAAAAAAGACCGTAAAGCATTGGCTAAAGTCAGAATAGACATCCTCCTCGCGGGTAAGGGTCTCGCAGAATCGAGAGAAAAGGCAAAAGTCCTGGTCATGGCCGGCGTCGTTTTCATGGACGGAGAACGGGTGCTGAAGGCCGATAAAACGGTAAACGAGCAGGCGTCCATCGAGGTGCGGGGCAATCCTCTCCCCTATGTCGGCTACGGCGGCGTCAAGCTCGATCATGCGCTCAAACACTTCGGCCTCGATGTCGCCGGGAAAACG
>PLSJ01000337.1:21359-24871 GCA_003165115.1 Syntrophaceae bacterium
ATCAGCTCCACGAAAAGCTGAGAAACGACCCGAGGGTCGTCGTGCGGGAAAACGTCAACGCCCGATACCTCACCGTGGAGGATATCGGCGAGAGGGCGGGTGTCATTACCGTCGATGTCTCCTTCATCTCCCTGAAGAAGATCATCCCGGCCGTGGCGCCGCTTCTCGCGCCGGGGGGCTCCCTCGTGACGCTGGTCAAGCCGCANNGGGACGGTCGATGCCGTCATCACGGACATCCCCTACGACCGTCCCTGGCTGCGCCGCAACGTCGCCGACTTCGCCGCCTGGTGCGCCAAGGCTCTGCGTCCCGGCGGCACCCTCGTGACGCTGGTCAAGCCGCAGTTCGAGGTGGGGCGTTACCAGGTAGGCAAGGGCGGGATAGTGAAGGACGAGGAGCGCATAAGGGCCGTAATCGACGACATAAGAGAGTTCGGCGCGCACATCGGCCTGCGGGCCTGCGGCGTCACGGACGCTCCCAGGGAGAAAGAGAGAAAGAACAGGGAGTACTTCATCCTATGGGAAAGGTGAGGATTCCCCCTCCGGTGCAATTTTTTGCGAGCATTATCTTCGGCGATTCGGGTATACTTTCTCACGTGGAGGCCGAGCTGGCGCACCTGATCGGCCCGGTGAGGGAAAGGACGGAGGTCGTCTCCTTTTCCCAGTCGGATTACTACCGCCCCGAAATGGGCGAAGGGTTGCGGCGTTATTTTTTGCTCTTCGAGCCACTTTTGGAAAGGGGCATGCTGGCGGACATCAAGCTCGGCGCCAACGGGATCGAGCAGACATGCGCGGAGGCCGGGCGACGGGCGGTGAACGTGGACCCCGGATACATCGCGCTCGAACACGTGGTCCTCGGCACCACAAAAGGGTTCGCGCACAGGATATACCTGGGGAAAGGCGTTTTTGCGGACCTTACCCTGATGTACGAGAACGGAAGCTATCGTCGTCTGAAATGGACCTACCCGGACTACGGGAGCGATCAATCGATCTTCCTGCTGAACGGGTGGAGAGAACGTTATAAGGGGTTGCTGCGATGCCAAAAAGCATGACCGGTTTTTCAAAAGTCGAGATGGAGAATGAGGAAGGCGTGTGCTCCGGAGANNAGAGTATGACGGGTTTTTCGAAAGTCGAGATGGAGAGTGAGGAAGGCACCTGTTCCGGGGAAGCGAGGTCGCTGAATTCCCGCTACCTGGAAATATCGCTGAGGCTGCCCCGGAGCGCCACCGGGTACGAGTCGCGCCTGAGGGAGACGGCAAAGCGGTACGTCAAGCGGGGCAGGCTGGACATCACGATGAAGTGGGACAAGGGTGATGAAAGCGCCTCCGTCCCGAAGGCGAACGAAGAGGCGATCAGGTGGTACGTCGACCTGGCGCGTCACCTCAAAGAATCGCACGGGATCACAGGCGACCTGACGGTCGCCGACGTGCTCACCTTCAGGGATATCCTTGTGTTCGAGGAGAAATCCGTCCCCGAAGAAATATTCTTCTCCTGCTTCGAAACCCTGCTTTCGAAGCTGAACGCGGAACGGGAGAGGGAGGGCGAGCTGATCAAACAGGACCTGATCGGGAGGCTGGAACAGATCCGGGCCGACGGGGAGAAGATCGAAAAAGCCTGGCCGGACGCGATCAAGAGCCACGAGCAAATGCTTCGTCAGAGGATCCTGGAGATAAGCGGGACCGTGATCGATGAAACGAAGATACTCCAGGAAATGGGCTTTTACATGGAAAGGCTCGATATAGCGGAAGAGATAGCAAGGCTGAAAGGGCACGTGCAGAATTTTACGGACACGGTCAATTCCGCAGGGGAGATCGGCCGCAAGCTCGACTTCATCATCCAGGAAATGGTGAGGGAGACGAACACCATAGCGAGCAAATCGAACGACCTCTTTATCAGCGAGAGGGCGATCCAGATAAAAGTGGAAATAGAAAAGATGAGGGAACAGGTTCAGAATGTCGAATAAACCGGGACACCTGTTCGTCGTCTCGGGACCGTCGGGCACGGGGAAGAGCAGCATCATAGAGATGTTCCTGAATGAAGACAAACGGTCCTGCTTTTCCGTCTCTTACACGACCCGTACGAAACGGGACCATGAGGTCGATGGCCGCGACTACCGGTTCGTGGACGCGGACCGGTTCCAGGCCATGGTCGGACAGGGGGAATTCCTCGAATGGGAGAACGTCCACGGCCACTTTTACGGCACGCCCCGGACGGAGGTCTTGCGGCCCCTTTCGGAGGGTACCGACGTCATCCTGGATATCGACGTCAAGGGCGCCCTCACGGTGAAGGAACAGTGGCCCGAAGCGGTCCTCATATTCATCGACACGCCGTCGCCGGAAGAGCTGGTCAAAAGGTTATCTGCCCGCGGGGAGAAAGAGATAGAGAGGCGCATGCAGCGGGTCAGGGAGGAAGTCGCGAGTAAGGGACTCTTTACTTATGTCGTGGTAAATGATACCCTTAAGAGGGCATACACTGAGTTCAAGTCAATTATCGCGGACATAAGGAGACAACATGGCCAGGATAACCGTTGAAGACTGTATGGATAAGGTTGAAAACCGTTTCGAGCTTGTCCACCTCGCCGCAAAGAGGTCCAAACAGCTCGTCAAGGGGTCAAGGCCCCTGGTCAAGTCGTCAAACAGGGAAGTAGTCACATCCTTGCGGGAAATCGCCGCGGGCGAGGTCTACTTCGAAAAGAAACACGGGCTGGAAGAAAAAGAGATTCCGTACCAGCTATCGAACTTCGCTCCCTAAACCCTTCTTCCTTTTATGGGCGGCCGGATGGCGACATATGCGGCACCGCGCCTCCTTCCCCTCCCTGCCGGTCGGGTCGTCCCCAGGAGGCTTTTTTACGCCTCCTGGAAAGCAAATCGGCAAAGCTATCGCGCACAACACCTGCAACGCGCTTACGGGTGTCTTCGGTAATTGTTTACGCGAGGTACTCCTGAAGCTCCCGGTAATTTTTGAAGTTCGAATCGATGAAACTGGCGCTCAGATGGATGTTCTCTTTGACGGGAACGACCCGCTGCGGTCTGCACACCATGCGTATGCCCTTGTCCCCCTGCGGCAGGAGGAAGGAGGCCTCAAACTGGGAATCTTGCGTTCCTTCACAAATCTCCGGCATCGATTCCTTCGGCAGGGAAACACGAAGTCCGCTGAGCGATAAGTCGAGAATCACCGCCTCCTGTTCCTGTTTATCCGAATCGATGCTCCTTACCTGCGCGCGTATGGATACCTGCTTGCGCACAAAGCGCCGCCGTTCCTGCTGGTGCGGAAACTTGTGGTTCTCCTTGAGATAGTCCGTCAATATAAGCTCGATTGCCGACGAAAGCGTGCGGCGGTCCTCATGCGCCGCCTTTTCGAGGGAGCCGCGCAGTCCATCACTTGTGCGGAAGCAAATAGTGACCTCTTTCTTCATGTCTGTTTACCTCTCGATATCATAACCTATTTTCAGTCTATTCGTGCGGGGAATGAGGCGGAATAACTGTGGTCTTAATAAAGAGAACATGTGGAGGTAA
>PLSJ01000320.1 GCA_003165115.1 Syntrophaceae bacterium
CCGCGCGTCTCTATCCTGTCGATCACGCCCTTGAGCCGGTACCCCTCCGTCGTGGCACTGATGCGCTCCTCCAGGCCCAGGATCGTTACCGGTTCAGCCTTCAGTACGGCGGCCTGGTAGGAGTGGAGAAATGCCTCCATCCGGCGCGTGACCTGACGCCTGAGGAGATAGGCGGAGCCGATGAGGTCTCCCGGTCCGTAGGCAGCGTTGCACAGGCGGGCCACGACGGCCCCCATCTCCTTCACATCGATGTCGGCCTCTGTCAGCGTCCGCCCTACCCTCGTCTCAAAATACGCGAGGAGCACCCGATGGACGAGCCTGCCGATGTCTACCCTCTCTATATCGGGTGAGACATTTTCCTTCTTTGCCAGGTCGAGCACGTAGCGGTAGTAGAACTGCAAGGGACACCTGAGATAGACGTCGAGGGACGTGGCGTCATAGGGGCGTTCCCGAAGAAATGCGGCCATGGAAGCGGTCTTCGGGACGGCTTCAGGCTCCTTGTTTTTCAGGTCCAGCTCGTAGCCGAAGGACTTGACGTAGCCCTTTGTGCTCGCCGCTCCGTCCCTTTTCTGCCTTTCCCAGAGCAGCCTCTCCACGAACCTGCTCTTCTCCTTCCTCTCGTTCTCTACGAAGAAGAGATGCACCTCACCCGACCCCTTCACGAGCGTCTCGAAGTAATAGGCGCTGAGCATGTCCCTGTCGAGGTAGGTGGGCAGTCCCAATATCTCGCGCACCCCGAAGGGCAGCAGGGTCTCCTCTTTTCTCGTGTCGGGCAGGACGTCCTCGTTTGCATCGAGCAGGTAGACACGCTCGAACCGCAGTGCCCTCGTCTCCAGGAACCCCAGCACCTGTACGCCCTGGAGCGGCGTGCCCTCGAACGGGGTAAAGCAGTGGGCAACATACTTCCTCAGGAAATGGAAATAGCTGTTCCTCTCGGCGAAGGCGAGGCAGCCGACGCGCGACATACGGAGCACGTCGAGCTCTTTGAGGAAGGATTCGGCAAAAGGATGGAAAAATGGATGGAGACGGGCAGAGCTGCGCTCGTAGATAAAGGTGAGGACCCGGCTCATCTTTGCCGCAAAGTCACCCACATTGTCGAAGGCGCACATCCTTCTGATAAGCTCGTCGTGGACCTCCGCCAGGTGCCGCCGTAGCTCGTCCGCCCCGGCTGGTCCTTCCGTCCCCGAGAGCCTGTCGGCCGCGAGCGTGAAAAGCCGGGTCATCCCCTCTATCTCGTCGAGGGAGATAAAGCACCGCGTCCCGTCCTCCGCGAGCAGTTCTTCCAGCGTATGGAAGAGGATCCTGGTGGTCTCCGTCCGCCCGTTGAAATAAATATTCTTTGTGTAGGGGTGCAGCACAAAGCTGAGGTAATCGGGGATATAGAGCCTGGCATCTTCCATGGACGCGACGAGCTGCATCAGGCCGTTCAAAAAGCCCCACGTGGGCGTCCGCTCGAAGGGATAGCCGAGGGAGATGTTGTAGCCGCTGCCGGCGACAAGGGGCAGGCTGTGGTAAAGCACGGGGAAAAGCGTCTCCGGCGTGGGCAGGACGATGACCGTGGAGAGTCCCGCCGGTGGACTTCGCGGATCATCCATTTGTGATTTCAGGACGCCGCTCAGGGCAAAGACCTGTCCGTGGGCATCGGGGCTCTTGTAAAAGTGGATGCGGTCCTCGCCTGCGTCCGTGTCCGCCTGGGCCGCATGATGCGCTATGCCGAGGGACGCGAGCCTCGCGTCGAGCCCCGCGCCTTCGTGAAAAAGGAAGCAGACGTTCTCCCAGGAGAGAAGCCCCGTGAAGAGCCGCTTCTCGGACTCCGTGAACGCATAAAACCCGGCGAAAATGATCTGCCCGTAGGGAAGCGTCTCCCTCGTGAGCATGGAAGCCGCATACGCGTACCGCTCAGACCTGGAGGAATAGCCGGCGTCATTGATGGCCCGGTAAAACCTCTCGTAAAAGAAGGAGAGTGACTGGAGGCCGCCGGCCGCCCTGGGAGGGAGAGACGTTTCGATAAGCGGCTCCACGGCCCGGAGGCGCTCTTCCGTCACGCCCTCGATCAGCAGTTCCTCGATGTCGCGGTAGATCCTCAGCCCAAGGGGGAAGAACGCCTCCAGGCTCAGGAAGTGGTCGCCTCCCAGCGGATTATCCATGGACTTGTGTATCGCAAAGAGGAAGGCGATCGCGTCTATGGTCTCCAGCTTCCTTGCCGGGACCGGAGCGGTCTTCTCGTACAGGTGGTCCACGAACTCTTCCATCGAGAAAATGACGGGGGGGATAAAGCCCGAGCCGCGTTCTTCGGCGATGGCTTTTCTCAGGAAATGGGCGGGGCGCTTTCCCGGAAACACGACGAGGTTCCCCGAAAAATCGGCGCCTTCCGGAACGAGGCGGCGTGCGGCCTCGTCAACGAGAGGGGCCGACGGCGGAAGCACCACGTATCTCGACGGGTCCGGTTTGCCGTGTTGATTCATGTCAGCTCATCCCCTGCCGATCACGGGCCTGACGACCCTTGCGTCCACGTAGGCGATAATGCCCCCGATGCGCCTGCCTTCGTAAACCTCTCCGAGGATGCCCAGGTAATTGGCCATCTGGGCAGCGTGCTTTTCCGCATCGACGTCCGCCCTTCCCGTCTTGAACTCGATCACCGTGACCGCGTCCGTATCGACGATGACCCTGTCCACCCGGAAGAGACGGCCTTGGGCGTCGGCCAGCTCCTGCTCCTTCATCACCACCCTGCCCGGCCGTCTCTCGTACCATCCGGCCATCGACTGCCCTTGCAGGAATGCGGCGATCGAGCTTTTAAGGCTGTCGGGGACCGCATCGGCGCCCGATTCCGCCCGTATGACAGTGACGGCCTCATCGAGTACCGCCGCGATGTCTCCGTCGGCATAGTCGATCATGGAAAGGACCCTGTGGACCAGCTCTCCCCTCTTCTTTTCCTCGAACCGCAAGGGATCGAAAGAAGGCGGAGGGGTCTCCAGGCTGAGGGAGTGGTGGAAGACCCTGACCGCCCCGTCCGCCTGTTCTTTTTCTTCTTCGACTTTTGCCTTTCCGCCGGTCTTTCTCCCGGGCGTCCCCATGCAGGAGGACGCACTGTCAGCCAACAGGGGGAAGGGGAAGAGGCCCTTATCTTTTTCACCCTTGTTGACGCCGATGACGTACAGCTCTGTGCCCGCCCTGGTAAAGGCCACATACAAGCTGTTGAGCCTCGCCACCATCACTTTCGTCTCCTCGGCTTGATAACACTTTTCCAGCTCGTCGTCCGCCCACAGCATGCCTTTCTTCAGACGCAGCAGGGTTACCGACTCTTCATTTTCGTGCATTATATAGCGGAACCCCTTGTTTCTCTCCCCGTAGAGGAGGAGGATCACCACCGGAAAGCCCAGCCCCTTTGCCTTGTGCACGGTCATGACTTTCACCGCGTCGATGCCGGTGGGCACGTCGATGTTCCAGTCGGCCTCGTCACCGCCCGGCGACAGGGCCAATTGGAGAAAACGCCTCAGCGTGCTGCCGCCTTTTGCCTCCAGGTCCTTGACCACTTCCAGTATCCGCGCCAGCGCCGCCTCTTCCGGCCTGTGAAGCTCGAACACCTCGAAAACCCGGTATGTCTCGACGACCAGATCGTAGAGGGGGAGGTAACCGGAGAGCCTGAAAAGCCGGTCGAAATAGCCGTCCCACACGCCGCCCATCTCCTCCTGGAAGACCTTGTAGAGCGGACTCTTGCCACGGCGGTTCCGGAAGCACATGTCATGGAGGGCGGCGGCGGCGACTTCTATACCGTGCCTCTTAAGGACGGCCTTTAAGGTATCGCCGAGGATGAACGTCGCGAACGACAGGTCGTCGAGGGGCGAATCGAGGAACGTGAGGAGGGAGACGATCTCCCCGGTGATCTTGCGGTTCCTTATGTCAAGGCTGCTGTACGAGACAAAGGGCACCCCTTTTTCGTTGAGCCAGGTAGTGACCCGCACCACGTCGTCGTTCCTGGGCGCCAGCACCGTGATGTCCGTGTAGTCGTACCCCCTCTGCCGGAGATGGTCCAAAAGCTCGTACAGCCGCTCTTTCTCGGGGGGCTCGCCGTCGTTCCTCGGGAGGATGCAGGTCTCGACGAACCCGCAGTCTTCTCTCCCCTCCATGGCTCGCTGTCTGTAGGTAAGGAGGCCGCTTTCGCCGCCGGCCTTGCAGTACGCCGGGGGCTCGGGAGGCATCCCGTGAAAGAACCGCTCGGAGAAAGCGATGACCGCGCCGTCGCTCCGGCGGTTCGTGTCGAGGTCGTTCACCCAATGGCGGGCTGAAGGAAAGGGGTTGTGGGTCTCGAAAGTCTTCATGGTCCTGTAGTCGGCGTCCCTGAACCCGTAGATGGCCTGTTTCGTATCCCCCACCACGAAAAGGCTCCCCTCCTGGGAGAGTGAATTCTCTATCAGGGGCCGAAGATTTTGCCACTGGATGGGGGAGGTGTCCTGGAACTCGTCGATGAAATAATGGAATATCGTTTCCCCGAGCCGGAAGTAGACATCGGGCACTATCGCGCTCTCCAGGTATGCGGCGAGGCTCTTGTTGACGTCCTCGATGAATATCCGGCCCTCCTGTTTCTTCACACGCTCCAGAATGGCGCCGAACGCCTCCAGTGTCCTGTGGTAGGGCGTGTAATAGCTGCACGCGAAAAGCCGCGCAAGATCGGCGATATGCATGCGCAGCCGCTCCCATTCCTCCGTGATCCGTACATAAGCATCGAGTCCGACATCCGCGCCGGCTGTGCTGGGCATGCGAGTGCGGCGCTTTCCAGAGGGTCGAACATAGCCGGCATCGCGTCCAACCTCCAGGCCCGGTTTGCATACGGGACGCGTTTTCATGCCCCGCTCGAAGAGATCGGCGAACCTTTCCGCCTTGACGTCCTTGAGTAGGTTCCCGTAGGAGCTCGTTTTGTTCCTCGTCAGCTCCGATGCGGCCTCCGATGCGGTGATGAGCCTTTCCATCTCTTCCACGGAAGAGCGTATATCCTTTTTTGCCGCATCATAGGCGGCGGAATAGTCGGCCCGGCTCACCGGCTTGCCGACCGATGCAACCTTCCGGTATATGCCTTCTATCTCGTTGAGGATCACGCCGGTGGCTTCCCACGGATAGGGCGCATCGCCGCCGGTGTTCTCCACGATGATATCGAGCACCTCATCCATGAGCCTGCCTTCCTCGGTACCCTTCCGCACGTTCCGCAGGAAGAGGTCGAAGGCGTGTCCCATGAGGCTCTCGTTGCTCATGAGGATCTCGAAATCGGGATTGTAGCCGAGGTCTATCGCCGATGCCTTGAAGACCGTCGTCATAAAGCTGTCTATCGTCTTTACCTGGAAATCGCTGTACCGCGACAATACGGCATCTATCACCTCACCCGCGCGCGCTTTCAGGGCATGCTCCGGCAGCGCGAGGTCCCGGCTGAAGTCGGCCGTTACCTCTTTGTCGCCAAGATAGAGCTGCTTCAGAAAGAGCAGCATCCTCTCTTTCATCTCTTTGGCCGCGTTATTGGAAAAGGTGATCGCGAGGAGGTTGTTCAGATTATTTCTCGGCACCGCGCCGGAGAGGAGAAAGAGGACGAACCGCCGGGCAAGGGCATACGTCTTCCCCGACCCCGCGGATGCCCGGAGCACGTGAAAATGGGGAAATTCCAACGGTGCGTCGTCTGAAGACACGTTCTTTCTCCGAAGACATATCATAACAAAAAAGCCGCAAAAAATCGCCCCGCCGCATATCCGCCGGGAACGTCGGGAGGGGGAAGAGCGAGAAAGTGAAGCGGGAGAGGACGATTCGAGTTGCTTTTCCCGTAAGGGGGATGTATCTTTGCACTAGACCGGATGAAAAAAGACCTCCTTCCCCCCGATTTCAGCAAGGACGACCTCCTTAACGCGTTCAAAAAGGCGAAGCGCCCCCTTTCCTTCGCCGACCTGGGAGCGCTCGTCGATTCGTGGAAAGAGCGTAAAAAGGCGGTCAAGGCACTCCTCCAGGAAATGTCGAAAGAAGGGTCGATCGTCAGGCTGAAGAGCAACAGGTTCGGCCTGCCAGACGAAATGAACCTCGAAGTGGGCACCCTCTGGTGCACGCGAAGCGGGAACGGGTTCGTCACCTCC
>PLSJ01000460.1 GCA_003165115.1 Syntrophaceae bacterium
CGCAGGCTTGCCGGAAAGACACCATACACGTGCAGCCCCCTCGACCCCGTGGTCTTTGCGAAGCTCGGCATGCCGAGGGCATCGAGGGCGGAATGGACGATATCGGCGGCTTCCAGTATCTTCGTGAAATCTGCGGGCTCGACCGGATCGAGGTCGAAATGAAGGTAATCGGGGCGGTCGACGTCGTCGCACCGCGCGTACCACGGGTTGAGGTCGATGCAGCCGAGGTTGATGATCCACAGCAGCGTGGGAAGGTCGCGGACTACCGGGAAATCGATGACGTTTCCCGAGGCGTGCTCGATGGAACAGACCTCTATCCACTCGGGTCTCGGGCTGGGCGCCTCTTTTGAAAAAAGAATGGACCCGCCGCCCCCTGGGGGTAGCGCTTCATCACCATCGCCCTGTCGGCGAGATGGGGCAGGAGCACGGGGGCAAGCTCGAGATAATAGCGGATAAGGTCCCCTTTCGTGATCCCAGTTCCGGCCAGAAGGGCTTGCGGAGGTTCGCGAGCCTGACCTTGCGGCCTGCTATTTCGAGGACCGCTTCATTCCGGTCGCCGGGGACCGCGATACCGGCGTCGGTCCCATGGAGCGCACCGGCGGTCTTCACGGACCGGGCCGGAGATATTCCCTCGCGCAAAGAGGGTGAAGTCGGAAATGTCCGGGCACTTCCTCTTTCGCCTTCGCGGGCGCGACGAACATGTATCTTCCGATACGACTCCTTGGTGATATGCTGTGTCGTTCATCATCGAAAGTCAAGGCGCGACGCTGAAATCCACTTGACTCTTCGCCCGGCGGAACCGAGTTTTATCCTTATCAAAGCCATTTCGGCAGGAGAGGAGGGCGCTCATGGAGCAAAAGGAAGCGAACCGCTGGTCGAAACGTGTCATGGAAACGAGCAACGCCCTCGATCTCGAAGAGGGTGTCTTCAGGAAAGAGAGCCCGCGGGAGATAGCGGAAGCGCTGAGGCGCTCCGCCGAACAAAGCACCCGCCGAAAAGCGAACCCCTTCGCTTCCGCGATGTCCATGCTTAACTTCTACCTCAACCGTGCAGGCAAGAACCTTTCCGACCACGAGAAAACGAAGCTGGATGCGGCCAAGGACGAGCTGCGCGAGTTGTACCACCGGCCGAAGCGCGGGAGCCGGGATCGCAGAGGGTAACCGTCCACCTGATGACCTTATGGGGATTCAGAACCGCTGTTTGTTGAAAAGCAATGCGACAAGAGTTAAGGTTAGTGGGAATCTATCTCAAGGTCCTCAAGGAGCACGCGATGGCGAGGAAAAGCACGGGTGAGATACCGGTCATCCCGGGCCGTAGACAAACGAGGGGCAGGCAGGAAATCCTCAGGACAATCAGCGAAACCGAGGGACATTTCGACCCTCAGACACTCTACGAGCGGCTCAGGGCCCAAGGGTCTAATGTTTCAAGGTCTTCCGTTTACCGGGCTATTCCCATCCTTGTCGACCACGGGATCATCAGCGAGGTGGAAAAGACCGAAAGACACGCACACTACGAGAAGGTAATCGGAAAGGCGCATCACGATCACCTCATATGTGTGGGGTGCGGAAAAAAAATTGAGGTCTATTCCCCCACCCTTGAAATGCTTCAGGAGGAGCTGTGCCAGCGCGAAGGGTTCAGGGGTCTTCGCCACATTCTCGAAATCATGGGATACTGCCGGGACTGCCGATAAGAGCAATGCTCCGAAGAGGCGGCTATGTCGTCGCGACGGTCCTTTTGGGCAAAAGGAGTATTTAAATCGTCACGAGGAGCCAAAAGGATATGGCAAGGACGATCCGGTAGACGCCAAAAGATATGAAGGTATGGTTCTTGATGAAACGGAGAAGGAACTTCACCCCGACAAGCGCGG
Source organism: Syntrophaceae bacterium (assembly GCA_003165115.1). Lineage (GTDB taxonomy): Bacteria > Desulfobacterota > Syntrophorhabdia > Syntrophorhabdales > WCHB1-27 > BOG-1155. Next base: position 1,868 of record PLSJ01000460.1, read on the forward strand.
AGACAAAGGAGAGCACGAAGCCTACTGACAGGCAGCTCAGCTGGTCGACCGAAAACGTGCTCCTGTTTTTCAGCAGGTCGAGACAGGTGGCGGCGAGCATGGTCGGTACGGCGAGGAGGAAAGAGAATTCCGCGATGGTCTTCCTTCTCACGCCCAGCGCCAGGCCTCCCACGATGGTGGCGGCGGACCGGGAAACGCCGGGTATCATGGCGACGGCCTGGAAGAGTCCGATAACGCATGAGGTGCTGTAGGGGATGGCCGCGAGGTCGTCGATGGCGTCCTCTTTCTCCTTGTGGAACAGCTCAAAGACGATGAGGGCGACCCCACCCAGGAGGAGGGACCAGAGCACCAGGTGAAAGCTCGCCAGAAGGTAGGTCTTGATGATCTTGTAAAAGACGAGCCCCAGGACAGCCGTGGGGATAAAGGCCGCGATCACCCTCGTGAGGACGCGAAAGTCGAGAAGCAGTTGCTTCCAGTAGAGCACCACGACCGAAAGGATGGCCCCGAACTGTATGATGATCTCGAAGCTCTTGAGAAACTCGGTCTGCGTCAGGCCGAGGGAGCGGGCGGTCAGGATGAGGTGGCCGGTAGAGGATATGGGCAGAAATTCCGTGATGCCTTCGACGACGGACATAATCAGCGTCTGAAGAAAATCCATGGCCTTTATTCTTTCAGGCTTTCGCGGAATTGTCAAAAGGTTTCGGCGGTAGTCCAGGGCAAACGCATTTGGAAACT
>PLSJ01000139.1 GCA_003165115.1 Syntrophaceae bacterium
GAGCGCCGGGCAATTCGGACCGCTCCTTGGCGCGGCCCTTCTGGACATGCTTGCCGACCGGGCCGGACGCAAGAGAATGCTGGTCGCATGCGCGCTCACTTTCGGCCTGTTTACCCTGCTCTGTGCTTTTATTACCAGCGTAGGGGAGCTGGCGCTCTTCCGCTTCATCGCGGGCCTTGGCATGGGTGGTGCCGTCCCGACCGCCATTGCCTTTGGCACCGAGTACGCGCCGACCCGCTCGCGTGCAACCCTCGCCACCGCGATGTATGCGGGCGTTCTGATCGGGGCCACGATAAGTGGCCTTGCGGCGCTCTATCTGCTTCCCCATTTCGGCTGGCAGTCCCTCTTTATCATGGGTGGCGCCATACCGGTCGTGATCGCTCTCGTGATGGCCGTCCTCCTTCCCGAGTCCCTGACTTTCCCAGTCAGGCGGGAGGTTAACGGCCAGGCGAAGGTTCGCCGAATTGTCGCAAAGATCTCGCCGCCTTCGCGAAGGATAAGGACGTTGAATTTTACGCGGCCGACAAGAGGCGGCCCGGAGTGCCGGTCAAGCACCTTTTTCTGGAAGGACGCGCAATTACCACCACCTTGTTATGGATGTGTTTTCTTGCGGGTTACTACATGATTTATCTCATGCTTTCGTGGGCACCCACGTTGCTTAAGCATAGCGGCGCTTCCGTTCAGCAGTACAGCCTGGCTTTCGCCCTCATCAATTTCGGTTCCGCCGTAGCGACGGTCACGGTCGGCCGGTTGATGGACAAAGTCAGGAATCCCTACCGGATCTTGCAGGGCGGCTTTATCCTCGGGTTTCTGAGCCTCGTGGCCTTCGGATGCTTCGCCGATCGTTCGTTTCTCGTCATCGCCTCCATCTCCGTGCTTTGCGGACTCTTCATTGCCGGCACCGTCTCCGGTCTCGTGGCCCTCGTAACCTTTTCCTATCCCAACGACATCACGGGCTCGGCGGTCGGCTGGGCCTATGCGGTCGGTCGAGGCGGCGCGACGCTCGCGCCGCTGGTTGGCGGTATTCTTATCGGACTCAACTGGACCGTCTTCGAGATATGCGCCAGCAACGCAATGGATGCGCTGATTATCGTAGGGATTATAGCCATCCTCGCCACGCACTCCGCCGGAGTGCGCAAGGCGGCAAGAACCGCGTGCTAAGGGAGGAGTATATCCGGTGTCTTAGGATAGGAGTTGATTTCGGCAGAGAGCAAGGGGACTCGAACCTATCCGGAACCCCATGATTTGGATGAATTTCGCATGGCATACGGGCGGGGTCGAGCTTCTCATGCTCGCGCATGAGACGGCAAAACTGTATACCCCGGTTCAATGTTGTCATGACTGACTATACTACGCCGGATCTGACCAGATTCTAACTTGCGACCGTGACTTTTTAAGGAGGATTTGTAATGGTTAAGAGCGTATTGTTTGTGGCAATTTTCGCCGTTTTTGGTGTTGGTCTGGCGATGGCCGGTTCCACGACAACGGGTAACATCTCGACCGATGTGAATGCCGGCGCACTCAACACGATCCAGGGCGGCGAGCTGAACAGCGCCGACGTAAACGTGGGCGGAGTGAAGGCAGGCAAGTAATTGAAGCTGGAGACCCCGCGGCTTTCAAGGCCGCGGGGCGGCTTTAACGGAGGGAGGTCAGATGAAGAAGCTCATACTGACGGCGTCTGTCACGCTCATACCCGTGATCGCGCTGATGTTCCTCGCGTGCAGCGGATATTGCGCCGGTCCCGAGAAGATATTCGGCGACTATCAGGCAGACATTTATGAAGATGCAAAAACCCAGATGAACGATAATTTTTGCAGGCAAACACCAAGGCCTAGATGAAGGCAGGGAAGATCCAGGAGACCGACGGGAGTATTGGCGGAATTACCGTTGAAAAGGGGGCACAGGTGTATGGTCCCATCGGAACGAATGTCGACACCCACGGCGCCAATATCAATGTAATCAACACTGGGAAAAGCAAATAGGTTGTGCCCTGAACGCTCACAACAATAAGGGGTCCATGATGCGCATATTGATAGTTCTGTTTTTGGCTCTAGTAGTTGGCGCATGCGCCGTAGCTGATAGCACCCACAAATCCGTGGAGCAACTCGTCCCTCCTACCGCCACGCCGCAGGCCAGGGAAACCGCCTATCAACAGCCTCTTTTGGCGCTCGGAAAATTGACGAAGATGTGTGGCGCCAAAAAGCTCTATGTCCAACTGCGAGAGAGTGGGCGATGACACCGGCGCAGGGGTGGCAAGCGGCGCCGAAATCCCCATCGACATCACCGAGATGATTAAAACGGCACTGAACGGCATCGGCGGAAATGTTTACTATGTCCCCTATAACCCGAATTACATTATCGGGCAGGAGAGGACCGGGTACAATAAACCAAAGGGCAAGATAACCCCCAATCTCGTGGTTTCAGGGGGCATCACCGAATTTGGCCGGGCCCTGGCAAGCACGGACAGGGGTTTCGATCTCGGTGGCCGGTAACACGGTTTCCGGCGGAATCGGGTGCTCGAAGGGCGATACCCTACACAGATCACCCTTGACATCAATCGCATCGATTACGACACGATGACCATGATCCCCAGGAATGCAGGCAATAAAGACGGTGACCGTAAGGCGGGGTAAGGCTGACGCCAACGTAGGCTTCGAGATATTCGGTGCAGCTCTCGGCTACAAGAGCTCCGTGAAGACGGTGCAGGGCAGGCACGTCGCGGTGAGGGCGCTCGTTGAGATGAGCGTCCTGGAAGTGATCGGACGCTATCTGAACCTGCCGTACTGGAGGTTCCTGCCCGACGCGAACCCCATGCAGTCATCGTCGAAAACCTTAAATCGAGCTTCGGCGCGACAGACCAGAAGGGAAAAACGATAACGGTTCAAAGGCTGCGCGGCTTATACGGGTATAAGCTGGAAGCATCGGGGGCCATGGATGAACAGACAACGGCCGCCCTGAAGAAGTTCAAGGCACAGTATATGAAGCGGGACGACAGCAAGATCGATCTGGATACATTTCTCTCCCTCTATTTCAGTGTTCCTCTTGACAGGCCCGAAACGGCGCTGTGACCGCATGCAAGGGGCATCGTATCGAGCGGGATATATATCCGCTCGATACGATGCCCCTTGGCCATAGGTGCGATTTCCGCTTAAGACAAGGTCTCGGCTTCGACCTAAAGCGGCGCGCCGATCTCCGGCCCTCCCGGTGGGCAGGTTTGCTCCCCGATGTGTTTACCTCCGGTTTGAGCCGCCATAGCCCCTTGATATTCGTCTTGAATTGTGGTCAAATAAGGCATTGATCTGAAACTTCAGGCCCTCGAAAGCATCCTGGCACCATCTTGATGTTTCTTGTCAAAATCCCATAAAAAGAAGGCAGGATATGAGAATAGAAGCGGACAGAGTCGTGACGGTGGCCTATACCCTTACCAACGAGAAAGGAGAGGTGCTCGACACGTCCAAGGGACGTGAGCCCCTGACCTACATCCAGGGGACGGGTATGATAGAAGGCTTCCAAACCGCACTGGAGGGAAAATCGCCGAAGGACGCGTTCTCCTTTACGGTAAAGCCCGAGGAGGGCTACGGTGAGCGTCGGCCGGAACTCCTTTTCCAGGTAGACAAGGAACAGCTCCGGGAGATACCCGAGATTGCGGTAGGCGTTCCGCTCCGTGTGCGCACGCCGGATGGCACAATGGTGGCGATCGTCGCGGAGATCGGGGACGAGAAGGTAACGCTCGACGGTAACCACCCGCTTTCCGGCATGACGCTCACTTTCGACGTCGAAGTCATCGACGTGCGTGAGGCGACCGGGGAAGAACTCGCGAGGGCGAAACAGGAGGAGGGTTGCGGATGCGGCACCTCACACCAGGAGACCTGCGGATGCGGCACCTCGCTGCAGGAAAGCTGCGGGTGCAGCGGCTCATGCGAAGAAGGGCGCGAACACTAAAGGCCGGCCTGTAACAGCAGACTCGCGCCTCTATCCCCTCGCTTACTCCAGCTTGTACTTCTTGATTTTCGACAGGAGGCTGATCCGCGATATGCCGAGTATCTGGGAGGCCTTCGTCCTGTTGCCGTCCATAAAGGCGAGGACTTTCCGGATGTGCTCCGTTTCGATGTCTTCGAGGCTTTTCAGGGAGACATCGCCGAGGTTGTTGTCGCTCATGAAGGTGTTTTCGAGAAAATAGTTGGGAAGAGACTTCTTTCTCAGCTCCCCGGTCGATTCGATGATCACGGCGCTGTTGATGACGTTCATCAATTCCCGCACATTTCCCGGATAATCATAGTGCGTGAGGAGTTTCATCGCCCCTTCCGATATCTTCTCGATCTTCTTGCCGTTGATCTTCGAGAAGACGGAAAGGAAGTGGTGGGCGAGAAGGGGGATGTCGCCCTTCCTCTCGTGGAGGGGCGGGAGGTAGACGGAATTCATGTTGAGG
>PLSJ01000166.1 GCA_003165115.1 Syntrophaceae bacterium
TGAGCTTGCTCATGGAGGGGGCGCTGAGCCCCAATAATTGACGGAGAGGTTTATGGCTGACGGTGGAGAGCTGATCATTGACAGCAGGTACCTACAGACATGCGAAATCCCAACCCAGGGGCGCAGGGTCGAGCCCTTTACGCTCGTCATCATGGGCGGCGGCGGCGATCTGAGCCAAAGGAAGCTGATCCCTTCCAACTTTCATCTTTTCCACGAGAATGAGCTGCCGGAGGTCTTCTCCATTTTGGCCTTCGACCGGCTTGACCTCGACGATGCCGGCTACCGCGCGGTCATCGAAGAGGCGGTGAAAAGGAGCGATGCGGACGCCTTCGACAAGGCGGCATGGGACCTCTTCAGCCGCCACCTCTTCTACGTCCGCGGCGTTTTCGAGAACGACGAGAGCTTCGAAGGGCTAAAGGGACGGATCGAGCAGATCTCGGTGCCAACGTCGAAGGGGACGAGAGACGTCATCTACTACATGGCGGTACCGCCCGAGGTCGTCTCCCTGGCCGTGGAAAAGATGAAGGCCCATGACCTCTGCAAGGGGGCCTTCAAGACGAGGATCGTCATAGAGAAGCCCTTCGGCGAAGATCGCGCGTCCGCGGCCAGGCTCAACAGGATGATTACCGGGGCCTTTGACGAAAACCAGGTATACCGCATAGACCATTACCTTGCGAAGGAACCCGTTGACAACATCCTCTTCTTCCGCTTTTCCAACACGATCTTCGAAGAGGTCTGGAACAGGCGCTACGTGGACAACGTGCAGATCACCGTGGCCGAGGATATCGGCATCGAGCACAGGGGCGCGTTCTATGAGAAAGCAGGCGTCGTGCGCGATATCGTCCAGAACCATTTGCTCCAGATCCTTTCCCTTGTGTGCATGGAAGCGCCCATAGGGTTTGTCCCGGAGTTCATCAGGGACGAGAAGGCGAGGATCGTCAGGTCCATCAGACCCGTGGACGCTGAGTATATCGACCGGTTCGTCGTGCGCGGACAATATGAACCGGGTACTATCGGGGACCGGGAGGTGCCCGGCTATCGCGGGGAGCCGAACGTCTCCCCCTCTTCCATCACGCCGACCTTTTTCGCCGGTAAGTTCCTCGTCGATAACCTGAGGTGGGCAGGCGTGCCCTTCTACCTCAGAACAGGCAAAAGGCTGCCGAGGCGCGTCACCGAGATATGCATCCAGTTCAAGCGCCTGCCCCTGCGCCTCTTCGGGAGGACGTGCGACGTCCTGGAACCGAACGTGCTCTTTTTGACGATCCAGCCTGACGAGAAGATCGCGCTCCGGTTCCTCGTCAAATACCCTTTCGCCGCAAACCAGCTCTACACGGTGCGCATGGATTTCAGCTATGAGGAGGCGTTCAAGACGCCACCCCACGAAGCCTACGAACGTATCCTCCTCGATGTGGTGAAAGGGGACCTCACGCTTTTCGTCAGGGAAGACACCATCGAAGAGATGTGGGAAGTGGTCGACCCGATCAACCGGAGATGGGAAAGCCGGACACCTCCGGATTTCCCCAACTATCGCGCCGGCACGTGGGGCCCACCCGCGGCCGAGCAGCTTATGGCGCAGGAAAGCAGGGCTTGGCTGACCGTATAAACGAAAGAGACATCCGCGTCTTCGGATCGAAGTCCGAGCTGTTCGCCTTCACGGCCGACCGCATCCGCACGGCATCGCAAGCCGCCATAGCGGCCAGGGGGTGTTTCGCCGCCGCCCTTTCAGGGGGGCAAACACCAGTGGGTCTCTATATCGAGATCGCAAGGCCCGGCGGCACGCTCGATTGGGAGAAGATACACATCTTTCTCGTCGACGAGCGGCTGGTCCCCGACTCAGACAGCCGGAGCAACTTCGGCATGATTAAGAAGACGCTCCTCGACGCGGTCTCCATACCCCGGTCGAACGTGCACCCCATCCCCGTCGATTGCGTGGACCCTCACGTCTCCGCGACGATGTACGAGGAGGACATCCGTGCCTTTTTCCGTGTCCCACCCGTCGCGATGCCCCGGTTCGATCTCGTCCTGCTGGGCATGGGCGAAGACGGCCACACGGCGTCCCTCTTTCCCGGCGCACCGCTCCTCGATGAGACCGCCCGTGCGGTCGGGGCGGTGGCTGAGGGCGAGGGGAGGACCGCACGGGTCACGCTCACCCTGCCCGTCATCAACAACGCGAGAGAAGTGGTTTTCCTCGTCACGGGAAAAGGCAAGGCCCCGATAATAAGGCGGATGGTCGAGGAGGGGGATATGCGTCTGCCGGCCTCTCGCGTCGCGCCGATAAATGGGCGGTTTTCTTTCCTGTGCGACAAGGAAGCGGCCTCGGAACTCGCGGCACCCGCACGGTAGCAAAGCGGCCTGCGAGCATGGATCCCTTAGGCCGGCCCTGTAGCGACCTGGAAATGCCGCTGCGGCGACCTTCGGGTCCACCATATGATCGAATTGGGCCGCCAGTTGAGCTCAGTCCGCCGTCGGCCCTTGACAGTTCTCCGGTTCCTGCGCTCCCTCTCTGATTTTTTCGGCGATGAGCCGTGCAAGTGCCTTATCGTGACTCGTCCAGATACCAATTTCCGTAATATTGCCCGTGAGCTTGACGGCAGCGACCTTTATCTTTATTTTGTTGGCCCGGCCTTCGATTATACCTCCCTCTTCGTCTCCGGTTTTCTTGATCCGGATAATTTCAACACCGAGGTCTACCAGGGCCGTGAAGGAGACATCCCATATGTTTTCAAAAGATGAGCCGATGGCCTCCTGGGCATCCGCCTTCTTGATTTCTTTCCGCAGTTCCTCCCCCTTAATGGCCAGTTGAGTCCCGCCAAGGATCGCCTCGGTCACCGGAACGGTTATCAACGCACATGCCTGCAATGCAAGGCATACACCGGCAAAAAAAGCGAGAGGCAAGATCACCGGGATACTCTTATGGATTTTACGCAACTTCACCCCTTCTTCTTAATATAAGGCCGTGCAGGCCGGAAGGGTAAGGCGGGACACCATGGGGGCTTCGATTCGGACGCGCGAGGCGGGGAGGTTTGTGTTTCGGTGAGATCGTTTCAGCGCACGATCAGTCGCTTGCC
>PLSJ01000085.1 GCA_003165115.1 Syntrophaceae bacterium
ACGCAGGCTTACCGGAAAGACACTAATGGTCCACGATATAGTCGGCGGCGTTCGCAAGCAGGGCATGGTAAGAATCCTGGTTTATGTCCGGGGCCGCAAGCCCGGGCTCCCGGACCGACATCCCTACCAGGCGCTGGCGTCCTTCGAGCCCCTCGCATTGGAGCGCGTCCTGGGGCAGCGGCTCGGGCTTCAGCAAGAGGGCCGGGTCGGCCGTGATCGTGATCTCGCGGCTCACGCCCGCATCCTCGAGCGCCTTCCTTGCGCTTCGCTCCCGCACGGTCACGACGGCCGCCCTGTCGAGGGCGTCACGCGTGAGCTTCTGGTTGAGGGGGTCGCACAAGGGGCCCGCGCCGACCGCATACGTCATGACCGGCACGCCCATCTCGTGCGCCATCGCTACCTCACGCAGTTAGTCTTGCACTTCGCCGTCAAAAAGGACGCCGCCGCCGAGGATGAACAGGTCAAGGCGCTCTATCTCCGGCCTTATCTCGCCGCGGGAGAGCTTGCGGACGGGAATGGCCCTGTCCACCCGGTGACGCTCCAGCGTATCCTTGGGTCCTTGCTGAAAACAGTAATCTCGACGGGGATCGCCTCACGCAAGCCCGCGACCATCGAATGAAGAATAGCCTCGTCGCCAAGATTCATGCCGCCATAGGACCCGGAGATGCCGACCCAATATTTTCTTTCGACGTTTTTCACGGAAGTCACCTTGTCGCCTCAGACCTTTATCCTGCAAATGTTTCACGTGAAACATGATAATCCCCTTTCCTGTGTTGCCGACAACTACAGGTAATTATAAGACTTTTTCTGCCACGCCACCATGAGATGCGGCTCACGCCGCGTGCCGCTTGCCGGCCTTGTTCCAGTATTCCGAGAAGAGGGCGATCATCTCGCGGTTGAAGGCGGGCAGGTCCTTAGGGCTGCGGCTGCTCACCCAATTCCGGTCCCTTACCAACTCCGAGTCCTCCCACAGGCCGCCGGCATTCCTGATGTCATCCTGGATCGTGTGGTAGCTCGTCATGCGCCTCCCCTTGACAAGCCCCGCGGAGACGAGCAGCCACGGACCGTGACAGATGACCGCGAGAGGCTTCCGCGCCTGATCGCTCTCTCTGACGAATTGCTGCGCCTTTTTCTCCATACGGAGGGCGTCGGCGTTGAGGGCGCCGCCCGGGAGCAGTACGGCGTCGAACTCCGCCGCGCCGACCTCGTCGAGCGTCTTATCCACCGGAAAAGCGTCCGCCTTCTCGCGATGGTTCACCCCCTCCACCGTCCCGCCGTGGGGCGCGACGATCACCGTCTTCACCCCGGCATCAAGGAGCGCCCTTCTCGGCTCCGTCATCTCCACCTGTTCAAACGCGTCGGTAACGACGATCGCCACCCTCATACCATCGAGCACCTTATCAGCCATGTTTCCTCCTTTCCCGCACACGTTCCTTACTTGGATCCCCGCCGCCTGTTTTTCCGGCCGCTCCGGCGATCGGGTGAGCCCACGACACCGCACGGGTTTTCCTCACACCGAGTGATAGTAAGAAGCTAGCGCAGAAAACCGGTTTGTCAATGGAATGTACGTCCTTCGCTCCTTGCCTCAAGAAGCGGGATTACCAAAAGGCGATGCTCTTTACTTGTATTTCCAAGCCTCATAACGTAGTGAAACACAATGATGTGTTCTAACGATGGTGTTCTCGGGGGAGAGCGCCATTTTTTTACGTTACGCGGCCGGACGAAGGCGTCCTTGCTCAGGTGATGGTCAAGGACGCCTTCTTATCTTAAGGGAGGAGGTTTTTATGAACACAGGTGATACGGCATGGGTCCTTATCTCGACCGCGTTGGTCATGCTTATGACGCCCGGTCTCGCCTTTTTTTATGGGGGGATGGTACGGCGCAAGAACGTGCTCGGCGTGCTGATGCAGTGCTTCACCATACTCTGCGTGCTCAGCATTCAATGGGTGCTCTACGGCTATAGCCTTGCTTTTGCGCCGGGCAAGGGGTTTTGGGGCGGCTTTGACTGGATCGGCCTCACGGGCGTAGGTCTCGGGCCTTTCAAGGATTACGCGCCGACAATCCCCCACCAGGCGTTCATGATCTTCCAGGCCATGTTCGCCGTCATCACACCCGCCCTGATCGTCGGGGCCTTTGCGGAGCGGATGAAATTCTCGGGCTTTCTCCTCTTCGTCATCCTCTGGGCCACCTTTATTTACGATCCCGTCGCCCACTGGGTGTGGGGTGTGGGCGGATGGCTCAGAGACCTCGGCGCCCTCGATTTTGCCGGAGGTACCGTCGTGCACATCAACGCGGGCATCGCAGCCCTCGCGACGGCGATCTTTATCGGCAAAAGGAAGGGCTACAACGGGAGCGCCGTCCCCCCGCACAACTTGCCTCACACCGTGATCGGCACCGCCCTGCTCTGGTTCGGCTGGTTCGGCTTCAACGCGGGAAGCGCCCTCGCGGCGAACGGTCTCGCGGTCAACGCCTTTGTCGTCACGAACACGGCGGCCGCTACCGCGGGCCTCACCTGGGCTGTCATCGAATGGCTCCACAACGGGAAACCGACCGTTTTCGGCACCGCCACGGGTGCGGTCGCCGGCCTCGTCGCCATCACGCCGGCGGCCGGTTTCGTCAGCGCACTTTCGGCTATCGTGATCGGCATATTCGTTAGTCTTTTCTGTTTTATCGCGGTTGCCTTCATCAAACCACGGCTCGGCTACGATGACTCCCTCGATGCCTTCGGTGTGCACTGCGTGGGTGGGATCTGGGGAGCCCTGGCGACGGGTCTCTTCGCTTCCAAGCTGATCAACCCGGATGGCGCGAACGGCCTCTTCTTCGGCAACCCCAGGCAATTCCTCATCCAGGCCCTCGCCGTCGCGGTTACCCTCGCCTACAGCTTCGTCGGAAGCCTGATCCTCTATAAGGTTGTCGACTGGGTCGTCGGCATGAGGGTCAGTGAAAAAGATGAAATCATAGGCCTCGACTTGACGCAGCATAACGAAAACGCGTATACCCTATTAGAGTAGGCGGGGTCGAAACATTATATGGAAGGCGGAAGGTACATACCAGGGTCGTTTCTGCCTCTTCCTTTATTGGAGGGTGCGACGTGAGCCCCGGTACATTGACAAGAGGAGGCCGACGATGAAGATAGTCATTGCCGTGATAAAACCGGACAGGCTGGAAGCGGTGAAGCAAGAGCTGTACAAGGTAGACGTGAACCTCATCACCGTGAGCGAAGTGCTCGGGCACGGGCGTCAAATGGGCGTCACCGAGGTCTATCGCGGCGTCAAGGAGATGGGGAACCTGTTGAGAAAGATTCAGCTCTTCATTGCCGTGAACGATAGCTACCTCGAACAGACCATCCAGGCCATTATCAGAGGCGCGAAGACGGGCGAGATCGGCGACGGCAAGATATTCGTGCTGCCCCTGGACGAATGCGTCCGCATAAGGACCGAGGAGCGGGGCGGGATAGCGATCGGCTGACGCCTGATGGGTTTTGTTGCAGGGGGCGGTTACCAATCGAGCGTATTTCTTACTTGTAAACCGCGTGATGTATATGGCGCGCCGGGGCTTCGTCTCTTTGTCTCGATATGCCGGCGCTTGCGCGGCTTTCGGTCGAGAAGGCCGAGGGCCTTTCTGCACATGAGGTTTCCGAAATGACAGGCACGGGCACCAGGAACAGGCTGAGATTGGCCAGGATCGCCGGCGACAGCGTCCTCAACGAGAAGCTTCTCCCAAAAGAGCGGCTCACCGGCGACCTTGTGGGTGTGATCGCCGTTCAGATGAGGAGCATCGTCGGGGAGATGGAATCCGAGTGGGAATCGAACCCCGCATCCGACGAGCTGAGAGAGGGGTTCGGCCTGCTGCGCCGCTATCTCGATTGTCTGAAAACCTACCCAAAAGGAAGCGTATAAAAACAAGGAGGAGAAACAAGATCATGAAGATCACGGAACTTTTCGGATCCAACGTTTTCAACGATAAGCTGATGAAAGAGCGGCTGCCCAAGGAGATCTACAAGGCCCTTCACGAGACCATCGAGAATAACCTGCCCTTGCGGCCCGATGTTGCCGACGTGGTGGCGAACGCCATGAAGGACTGGGCCCTCGAGAGAGGCGCCACGCACTATACGCACTGGTTCCAGCCCTTGACGGGGATCACCGCGGAAAAACATGACTCCTTCATATCCCCGGTCAGCGACGGCAGCGTGATCGTGGAGTTTTCGGGCAAGCAGTTGATCCAAGGCGAACCGGACGCCTCATCCTTCCCGAGCGGCGGCCTGCGCAGTACCTTCGAGGCGAGAGGCTATACCGTCTGGGACTGCACCTCGCCCGCGTTCCTGAAAGAAGACGAGGCCGGCAACGTTACCCTGACGATCCCCACCGCCTTCTACTCCTATAAAGGCGAAGCGCTCGACAAGAAGACGCCGCTGCTGCGGTCGATGTCGGCCCTTTCCAAGCAGGCATTGCGCATGCTCAGGGTATTGGACAACACCACCTCCATGAGGATCACCTCGACGGTCGGGCCCGAGCAGGAATATTTCCTCGTCGACAAGAAATTCTATTCGGAGCGGACTGACCTGATGCTGGCCGGACGGACGATTTTCGGCGCCCCCGCCCCCAAGGGCCAGGAGCTTGAAGACCAGTATTTCGGCGCGATCAAGGACAGGGTCTCCGCCTACATGCACGACCTCGACACGGAACTCTGGAAAATGGGCATCACGTCAAAGACCAAGCACAATGAAGTGGCGCCCGCGCAGTACGAAATGGCGCCTGTTTTCGCGACGACGAACATCGCGACCGACCAGAACCAGCTCGTCATGGAGACCATGCAGAAGGTTGCCTTCCGTCACGACCTCGTCTGCCTGCTCCATGAAAAGCCGTATGCCGGCATCAACGGCTCGGGGAAACATAATAACTGGTCCCTCTCCACGGACGACGGCATCAACCTGCTCGACCCCGGCCACACGCCGAGTGAGAATGTGCAGTTTCTGCTCTTCGTAAGCGCCCTGATCAAGGCCGTCGATACGCACGCCGACATCTTACGCGCCACCTGCGCCACTGCCGGAAACGATCACCGCCTCGGCGCCAACGAAGCCCCGCCCGCCATCATCTCCATCTTTATGGGCGACGAGCTCACCGATATCCTGGAAAAGATATCAAAAGGCCAGAAGATCTCCGCAAGAGGCAAGGAATTCGTCCACGTGGGCGTCGATACGCTTCCCGCAATCCCCAAGGACAACACCGACCGCAACAGGACCTCACCCTTCGCCTTCACCGGCAATAAGTTCGAATTCAGGATGGTCGGCTCCGCCCAGTCCATCTCGGGGTCGAACGTCGCCTTGAATACCGTCGCTGCCGAGGCCTTCGACGAGATCGCCACCCGGCTGGAAAAGGCCAAGGACAAGAATGCCGAGGCGACGGCGATCATCAGGGAAACGTACAAGAAGCACAGCAGGGTCATCTTCAACGGGAACAACTATGCGGAAGAATGGGTAAAAGAGGCGGAAAAGCGGCGTCTCCCCAACGTCCGGAACTCGGTCGACGCCCTTAAGGCGTTCATCACCACCAAGGCCCTGAAGCTCTTCGAAAAATATGAGGTCCTTTCGCACAAGGAGCTGCATTCCCGCTACGATATTTATGTCGAGACCTACGCGAAACAGATCAACATAGAGGCGCTTACCGCGGTCGACATGGTCAAGAAGCAATTCCTCCCCGCCGCGCTCGAATATGCGACGTTCCTGGCCGATTCCATGGCGACGTTCCAGGCCGTGCAGGTCCCCGATTCGGTCCAGGCGGACCTCCTGAAAAAGCTCTCCGCCCTCGTGGCTTCCGCCTATCAGGACCTGGCGAAGCTGGAAGGCGCCATCGCAAAGGCGCAGGCGATCGACGATACCGTCAAAAAGGCCGAAGCCTATCGCGATAACGTCGTTACCTCCATGGCCGCCCTGCGCACGGAAATCGATGCCCTGGAAATGATCGTTCCCAAGGATACGTGGCCCGTGCCGGGTTACACGGATCTGCTGTTCAAGTTATAGTCACGAAAGGGGTTGCCTCGCGCCTTTCGTGAGGCAACCCCTTTCACCGCAAGACGAAGGACGCCTCACTAGTTCCCGCTAACTTTTT
>PLSJ01000376.1 GCA_003165115.1 Syntrophaceae bacterium
GCATAAGGGAGGAGCGATGACGCAACGAGCTACGGTACGTTTCATATCGACGAAGAAAGGGTCCGGCCCGGCTTCCGGAACGCGAATCCGGGACCTTCTCCCACCCGGGGATGCCCCTTTCGTCTTCTCACCAGAGGACACCACCGCAGGCTCGGAAACGGAGCTGCAGGCCGCCGTGGAAGGCCGTAAAGGCGACGTGGACCTTGCACTCAGCATAGAAGGGTCGAACTATCTGGCCAACATCATGCGCCGGACGGCCGCGGGCGATACCCCGCGAAAGATCGGCGCGGAGCTGAACAGGTTTCTCGGCGACAGCGGCCGGAACATATGGGAGAACAGTTGGGTAAGGTTCCCTAAAGCGGCCCTCAACGCGTCCGCCCTCGCGACCTTCGGCCACGACCTGCTGGCCGATAAGGGGAGCGCGGCGGGAGAGCCGCGATCGGACGCCCATAAGTTCGCCTGTCGGCAGGACGGCGCCGATTTCCTGCGCGTGCCCATCAGCTATCTTGTCAAGCTGTCGCTGGCCGATATATTGGGCGGCGATAACGTTCACCCCCTCGTGCACCGGACAGGCACGCGGCTCCTCGGCCATTTCGTGAATGACAACACGTCACCCGAGACCCATTCTTTTCACCTCACCACAGGCTCGCAGCGATTGGGGCCGGGGAAGGGCCTTGCCCGCGAGACGGCCAAGCGCTTCCTCCTCACACAACTCCTGGTCATGTATGCGAACGAGAAATTCGAGCTGGCCGGAAACGGTCAGAAGGCCATACTTTATCTCTCGCCCCATCCCCCGGTCCGGCAGAAGAAGCTGAACGACTGTATATCCGATTTCTTCTACCGCGAGCTTTTCATGAGTCCTTGTCTGTCGGGATGGGACAAAGGTGAGGCAAAGCAGGGTTATATGCACCTGTGTCACGAGGTGCTGAGCCGCAGTCAGCTCAATGCGGTCGCCAAGCTCCGCGATGCAGGGATCATCACGAGCAACCTGGTCGTGCTTCCCACGACCTCGAACATAAGCCTGGCCAACAACGGGACCCATGTGAGCCTGGGCAGCAGAACGCTCACCCGCCTGCGCGAGAACGGCTCATCGGGGTTCGACCTGGGCAGGGAGAAATATGTGGGCGACCTCGCCATAAAGGTGGCCGAACATTTTCTCCCGCTTTTCGTGAAGACTTACACCGCGGCGCCTTATCGCCTCGATTTTGCGGATTTCCACCCCGAGAGGGTGCTAGGCTTTCTCCCCCACGAGCTCGATTACACCCACCTTCGCATGTTGTGGCGGCGTTGGAAAGCCAAGGCGGACATCAGCTTCTGCCGGCAGCCCATCACCCCTTTCGGCCCTCCCCTCCTGGACGCCGCCATAAGCAGGCTCCTTCGTCTGAAGGGCGATTTTATACCCGATTTCAGGCTGATCGACTACCTCGTCTGCCTTTTGAGCACGGAAAAGAGCCCCGGCCTCAATGGGGAGCCCGACAATAGCGAGGCCCTCAAGAAAGACCTCTCCGACCTCGGTGTATTCGACAGCCGTATGTCTCTCTATCTTCCCTTCAAACTGAGGGAGTTCGACAGGGTGGGTTTTTGCGGTTTCGAAGGGAGGCATTACAGCCTGTTCCCAAGCATCACGGGTGATATGCCCGCCGCGGTCGACCTCCAGAACCTCATCACCGCCCTCGCCTTCAGGTACGTGCTCAATGGAGACATCACCCATGACCATATCCCTGACAGCCCGTTTATCGAGAGTGAGCGCAGGCAGATATTCTTCGGAAGCGCAATCGGCATTCCCACGTTCTTTATCCGCCATGATACGGAGAACCGGTTTCTTAAGGCCATCGTGGAGACGACGGCCCGCGTACGCAGCAGCAGAAGATACCCAGGGTACCTGCGCGTGCAGAATATCGCCTACTGCCGGGCGCTGATTCGTCTGCTCAAGGATGACGCCGCCGACCTCGTCGAGATGTTCGGAATGGAAAACGCGATCAGGGACCTCGAAGAACGGCTCGAAGAGCCCCGGGACCATGCGGCCGCGGAGAGGCTCACGGGGGGCATACTCGATCGCCTCGGCGTCCGTTCGCCCCTGAAGGTGAGCGCCGATGAGTTCAACAGCGCCGCGGAAGCGTACTACCGGGGTGCTCTCCGCTCGCAGCACCTAGCGGAAGGGTTCGACGTGCTGGAAGACGATCTCCGTGCCCTTGCCTCTCCGTCGTCGCTTCATCACAATACCATCGGAAGGCTTCTCTACGGACTGATCCCCTCGGGTGAGTTCTTCCGCTACATCCACGACATCCGGGGATCGATACTGAACGGAACGGCGTCGATCGAAGAGCTGAGGCGCCTCATCCCGGCGGTTCTCCTCACGATAAGGGCGGATATGGCGTCCATGGAGGAGACGGACCCCCTTTTCAAGGAAACCGGCACATGATGAAGCCGCACCAGTATGTCGAGCGTGATACGTGTGACCTCCACACGGAGCGCCTCTACCGGGACAGGGTCATCTGCTTCATCTACTCGAAACTGCGTGAGGACGCGCCGTTCCTCTTCCGCCTGCTCACGTCCAGACGGGCGTCCTCCCTGATCGCGTTCCTCAACTATGACTTCTTTCTTTCCCGGAGGGTCTCAGGCGTCGCGCCGTTCCTCAGGCCTTCCGCCCTTGACAGGAGCGAGTGGCTCGACCCTCCCGAAACGCTCGATACGCCGAAAAAGATCTTCGAGCGCAAGATACCCTATTGGCAATGCCGGCCGATGCCGGATCGCGAGGAGAGCATCGTCTCGCCCGCCGATGCCCGCATGCTGGTGGGGTCTCTCGGGAAGGGCTCCGCCCTCTTCCTCAAGGGCAAGTTTTTCGACCTCCCGGACCTGGTCGACAGGCCGGCCTGGGTAGAGGCGTTTCGACGGGCCGATTTTGCGGCCTTCCGCCTTACGCCGGACAAATACCACTACAATCACACGCCCGTCTCCGGAAGGGTCGTGGACTTCTACGAAATCCCCGGCGCCTACCACTCCTGCAACCCCGGCGCCATCGTGACCCTGGTGACCCCTTATTCGAAAAACGCGCGGGTCGTCACGGTGATCGATAGCGATGTGCCCGGAGGGACCGGGGTCGGCCTCGTCGCCATGATAGAAGTCGTTGCCCTCATGATCGGCAAGGTCCGGCAGCGGTACAGCGTGGATGAATACAAGGAGCCGAAACCGGTCGAGATCGGCATGTTCCTCGAAAAAGGGTGCCCCAAAAGCCTCTACGAACCGGGGAGCAGCACCGATGTCCTCCTCTTTCAGCCGGGGAGGATCAGGTTCGATGACCAGCTCGTCCTCAACATGCGAAGGCCCCTCGCGTCGAGCCGTTTTACCGAAGCCTTTGAAAAACCTCTCCTCGAAACGGAGGTGAAGGTGCGCTCCCAGATCGGAGTCGCGCTTCCATGGGCTTAAATGAAACCGCCATCTTCATCGGGAATTAACCGCAGCGGTCATACGTGCTTAACAGTCGCGTGGTAACCTTTCCGTGGCTGTGATGGAGAACGAATTATTCATTCTCACCTTCGGCACGTGTATGTTTCTGCTCCTCGGCTGGGGGTTTCGCTCCCTGACGGCCGAAGAATGGCAGATCGTCCTCGCGGCGCCGAAAGCCAAAGTGACGGCCCACGAATGGAGAGGGACGAACTATACCTACTATGGGGTGTTCCAGGCCCTGGCATTCGTCGTAAGCGCTGCCCTCCTGGCTGTCATGGTGAGCGCCCTCGACGCGCCGTTCTTTCCGGCGGCAACCTTCGTCCTTATCGGCTCTCTCGCGCTTTTGTGCTTTTCGGCCGCAACCTTGCTTGCGCGGCTGGTGGAAAAGAAGAAGTACACCTTCACCATAGGCGGCGCCTTCTTTACAGGGCTGTTGGCCGCGCCCTGGCTGATCGAGGCTATTAACAAGATGGCGGCAACGGCGGGAAAGCCGCCCATCCCCCTTATGCCTCTTCTTGCGGCCGGCGCGGTGGCCTATGCCATCGGCGAGGGTTTGGGGAGGCTCGCCTGCATCAGTTTCGGCTGCTGCTACGGTAAACCCGTCTCGTCGCTTCACCCCGCGTTTCAACGCCTGTTCCGCCGGCACAATTTTGTATTTCACGGAAAGACGAAGAAAATTGCCTATGAGGCCGGACTTGACAGGACCGGGGTGGTGCCCATCCAGGCCGTGACGTCAACCTTCCTCGTCCTCACCGGACTCGCGGGCATCTACCTCTTCCTCAATTCCCGTTACTCTTCGGCGTTTCTTCTCGCGGTAGCCTCGACCCAGGCCTGGCGGTACGTGTCCGAAATGCTCCGGGCGGATAACCGGGGTGCCGGCAGGATATCCGCGTATCAGGTGATGTCCCTGATCGCCATTGCCTATGCGTTCGGTCTGTGGGCGGTCCTTCCGAATGATTCGGGAATGACGAGCCACATTGCCGTGGGGATAAGACGCCTCTGGGACCCTGCCTCCATTCTCATTCTCCAGGCGAGCGGAATCGCCGTGTTTCTCTACACCGGCCGGAGCAGGGTTACCGAAGCCTGCCTCACCTTCCACGTGAGGCAGGACAGGATATAATGATCCCGATAGAACACCAGCTCTCGACCGGCCTAGCCTATCTGGCCCTCTTTGCGGGGACCGTTTTCGAGGGCGAAACCGTCCTCTTCTCCGCAGGCTTCGCTGCCCAGCAGGGCTACCTGAGCCTGCCGATGGTCGTCTTTACGGCCTGGCTCGGGGCGATCTCGGGAGATCACTTCTTTTTCGCCCTCGGCCGGTATAGAGGCAGATCGATATTCGTGGCGGGATCCTCCAGGTTCGCACGGCTGGGAAAAGTACGCGCACTGCTGGAACGTTACCGGTCAACCGTGATCACCGGCTTTCGCTTTGTCTATGGTTTTCGCATGGTCGCGCCCTTTGCCATTGGCGCCGCGGGGGTGT
>PLSJ01000442.1 GCA_003165115.1 Syntrophaceae bacterium
CGCCAGAAAGTCGTCTCCGGGAGGAGACTCTTCCGTCAGCTCCTCATCTCCGTGGAACCCGTAGTACCCCACGGCCGAGGTGCTGAAGAGCACACCTCTTCCCCGGCCCGCGCCCATGCCCTCGACCAGATGGCGGGTGGTGCTGATGCGGCTTTCCCGTATGGCCTGTTTCTGCTTATCGGTCCAGCGGGTAAAGATCGACGCCCCGGCGAGGTTCACGACGGCGTCGTGCTGGGGGATTGCATCCTGCCACGGACCCCGTATGGTCGGGTCACCTTCGAGAAAGGAGACACCCGGCGTGTTGCTCCGCGCTATTTCGCCCGGCCGCACCAGGATGGTCACCGCATGTCCCGCTTCCGTGNNCTTCATGCCTTCTCCCCGCGGATCAGATTCTTTCTGCCGTCGTACGTCCAATGGAGGACTGTCGTCATCCGTCTCCCGCTTTATGGCGCCCTCAGCGAAACGGGTCTCCCCATCCTTTCCACATCATAGTCATTCGGGATCGTTGTTTCCAGATGGATCGCTAGGGCCTCTTGACCTGATCCGTGTTTTTCGGCTATAATAAAGGGCTTTTTCAGGAGGTCCAATGTGAGAAACCGGTATNNCGGCGGTCTCATCTTCCTCGATCTGAGGGACGTGAGCGGCATCGTGCAGGTCGTCTTCTCCCCCGAGATAGCCCCTGCCGCCCATACCGAGGCGCATGAGATCAAGCAGGAGTATGTGATCCGCATTGAAGGCACGGTAGCGCCGAGGCCCGAAGGGACAGAGAATCCCAATATACCCACAGGGGAAATAGAGGTCCTCGTTTCCACCCTTACGGTGCTCAACACCTGCAAGCCCCTGCCTTTTCAGCTCGATGAAGAAGAAGAGCCGAATGAATTGCTGAGATTGAAGTACCGGTATCTCGACATGCGCCGCCCTAAGGTACGGGAGACGTTTGTCCTGCGGAGCGCCGCGGGGATGGCCGTGCGGAACCACCTTTCGTCGCAGGGCTTTTTCGAGATCGAGACGCCTTTTCTCACAAAGAGCACGCCCGAGGGGGCACGCGACTTCATCGTCCCCAGCAGGCTGAACCAGGGGCAGTTTTACGCGCTTCCGCAATCCCCCCAGCTCTTCAAGCAGATACTGATGGTAGCGGGTTTCGAGAAATATTTCCAGGTGGCGCGATGCTTCAGGGACGAAGACCTGAGGGCGGACCGGCAGCCGGAGTTTACCCAGCTCGATCTGGAGATGAGCTTCGTGGACGTGGATGACGTCATCGCGATAAGCGAAGGCATTATGAGCGTCCTCTACGAATCGATAAAAAAGAAGCCGCTGGCGGGTCCCTTCAGGCGTATGGACTACAGTGAGGCCATGGAGCGCTATGGGACGGATAAGCCCGATCTCAGGTTCGAGCTGCCCATGGAAGAGCTTACCCCGTTGTTCGCATCGACCGAATTTGGCGTATTCAAGAAGGTCGCGGGCGATGGAGGGGCCGTAAAAGGCATCGCGCTGAAGGGGAAAACCCTTTCCCGGAAAGACCTCGACACCGCCGTCGAGACGGCGAAAACGCTCGGGGCGGGCGGCCTTATCTGGATGCGCAGGGATGAGGGGAAGCTCGTCTCCCCGATCGTGAAGTACCTGAAAGAGAGCGAGACCGCGTCCCTGGACGCAGCCTTCGGCCTCAGCGACGGCGACGTGCTCTTCATCATGGCCGATACACGCGCGAGGGTACATGATATCATGGGGAGGTTCCGCCTCTATCTCGGAGAAAAGTATGACCTCGTGCGGAAGGGCGACGATTCTTTCCTGTGGGTCGTCAATTTTCCGCTTTTTGAGTATAGCGCGGAAGAGAAGAGGTGGGTTGCCCGCCATCACCCGTTCACCTCGCCGAAAGGCAGCATCGGCGATTTCGGCGGCAACCACGAGTCCATGGTGGCCAAGGCGTATGACCTCGTGCTGAACGGGGTCGAGATCGGCGGGGGCAGCATCAGGATACACAAAAAAGACGAACAGATGGAGATGTTCAAGCTCCTCGGCATCAAGGAAGAAGAGGCCGTCGAGCAATTCGGCTTTCTCCTCGAGGCGTTGGAAATGGGTGCGCCGCCCCACGGCGGGATAGCCTTCGGGATCGACCGCATCCTGATGATGCTCCTGGGCCTCGATAGTATAAGGGACGTCATCCCGTTCCCCAAGACCCAAAAGGGCACGTGTCTGCTGTCCGGCGCTCCTGCGCCGGTCAAGCAAAAGCAGCTCAGCGACCTGAAGCTGAAGGTGACGAAGGAATAGCTAAATGCCTCCTCCTTTTTATGAGGGGGAGGCTCCGCGAGCTTTGCTTGTGGAGGGGGCGACGATAGCCCCAATAATTGACCTGAAGCTGAAGGTGACGAAGGAATAAGGAGAGGTTTTGGCGAAAAAGCGGAAGGGGTTCATCTTCAAGAATACGGTAAAGAGCGTCAAGTTTCCGCTCATCGACGTGGAAGAGCCGGAGCTTTTTCGGAACGTCTTTCCCTTTACCGATATGGTAAGGGTCAGTTTCGACCACAAGATCGAGTCGATCGATCCCCCGGACGAGATATTTATTACGGATACGACGTTCAGGGACGGCCAGCAGGCGAGACCTCCTTTTTCCGTGAAGCAGATCGAGGAGATTTTCAATCTTCTCCACCGGTTAAGCGGGCCGAACGGGGTGATACGCCAATCCGAGTTTTTCCTCTATACCGAAAAAGATAAGGAAGCGGTCACGAAATGCCTCGAAAAGGGATACCGGTATCCGGAAATTACGGGATGGATACGGGCGACCAAGGAGGACCTGCAGCTTGTCAAGGAGTTCGGCCTGAAAGAGACGGG
>PLSJ01000417.1 GCA_003165115.1 Syntrophaceae bacterium
TCACCAATACGGGCCTCGTGGAAGTGCCCATGGGCATAACCCTGGAGCGGATCATCTTCGACATCGGCGGCGGCATCCCCGGAGGCAAGAAGTTCAAGGCGGCTCAGACGGGCGGCCCTTCGGGAGGGTGCATCCCCGCCTCCCTGGTAAGCCTCCCCATCGATTACGATTCCCTCATGGCTGCGGGCGCCATCATGGGCTCGGGCGGCCTCGTGATTATGGACGAGAACACCTGCATGGTGGACCTCGCGAAATATTTCCTCAACTTCACCAAAGAAGAATCGTGCGGCAAGTGTGTTCCGTGCCGCATCGGCACGAAGCGGATGCTTGAGATCCTCCAGCGCATCACCGAGGGCAAAGGGGTGATGGAGGACCTGGAGACCATGAAACGTCTCGGGGCCATGATCAAGGACGCATCTCTGTGCGGCCTCGGCCAGACCGCCCCCAACCCCGTGCTGACCACACTCAATTACTTCTACGAGGAGTATCGGGCACATATCGAAGACAAGAGATGTCCCGCAGGGGTCTGCAAGGCCCTGATCCATTACACCATCGATGCCGAGAAGTGCAAGGGGTGCGGCGTGTGCAGGAAGGCATGCCCCCAGGGGGCCATCACCGGAAAGACCAAGGAGCCCCACGTGCTCGATTCCGCGCTCTGCATCAAGTGCGGCATATGTTACAACGAGTGTAAATTCAACGCCGTCGAGGTCCATTAAGGGGAGATGACCATGAGCCAAGTCACGTTAGGCATCGATGACCGTGAAGTCGTGGTCGAACAAGGAGCCACGATCCTTGAAGCCGCGCGTCGGGCAGGCATTGCCATCCCCCACCTTTGTTACCGGGAAGACCTTACCGTCACGGCCGGCTGCCGGCTGTGCGTGGTCGAGGTGGAGGGCTCACGCAGCCTGGTGGCCTCGTGCGCGTTTCCCGCGGGAGACAAAATGGTGGTCCGGACGAATACCGAACGCGTGCGGAATGCGCGCAGGCAGGTGATCGAGCTGCTCCTCTCCGACCATCCCCGCGACTGTATGACGTGCGAGAAAAGCGGCGCATGCACGCTCGAAAGATACGCATACGAGTTCGGCATCCGGAAATCGCGCTTCGAAGGGGAACGCCACGACTACCCCTTGCGCGACGCCAACCCCTTTTTCGTGAGGGACTACAACAAGTGCATCCTGTGCGCGCGTTGCGTCACCGTCTGCCATGAGGTCCAGTACTGCCGGGCAGTCGACCAGGCCCGCCGGGGGTTTTCGACGAAGGTGGCGGCTTTCGGCGACCGGTCGATGAAGGAGACACCCTGCGTCTATTGCGGCAACTGCGTCAGCGTCTGTCCCACGGGCGCGCTCACCGAGAAGGCCGGCCGGTTCGAAGGCCGCTCCTGGGAGATGAAGCAGGTGCCTACCATCTGCTCGTACTGCGGGGTGGGATGCACCATCGTCCTGAACGTGAAAGAGAACAGGATCGTGAAGGTCACCTCGGACAAGGAAAAGGGCATGAATAAAGGCTGGACCTGCGTCAAAGGCAGGTTCGGCTACGATTACGTCCATAGTCCCGACCGCCTTTCCACCCCTCTCGTGCGGGACAACGGGGGCCTGCGTCCGGCAGGCTGGGACGAGGCGCTCGACAGGGCGGCGACCGGTCTCGCAAAGGTGAAGGAAGAGTACGGGCCCGACGCGGTCGGCTTTCTTGTTTCGGCGAAGTGTACGAACGAGGAAAACTATCTCCTCCAGAAGATAGCCCGCTCCGCTATCGGGACGAACAACGTCGATCACTGCGCCCGTCTCTGACACAGCTCCACCGTCGCCGGTCTGGCGATGGCCTTCGGGAGCGGGGCAATGACCAACAGCATCAGCGAGATAGCAGACGCCGGCGTGATATTCGTCATCGGGTCGAACACGACCGAGAACCACCCCGTTCTCGCCCTCGAGATAAAGAAGGCGGTCCAGCAAAGAGGTGCGAAGTTGATCGTCGCGGACCCACGGAGGATCGAGCTGGTCGATTATGCCGCCATCTGGCTCAGCCAGCGGCCCGGAAGCGACGTGGCGCTGATGAACGGCATGATCAACGCGATCATCGCGTCGGGCCTGACGAACGCGGCCTTTGTGGCGGAACGGACCGAGGGGTATGAGGCGCTCGCCGAATCCGTGTCGGGGTACACGCCGGAAGCGGTCGAGGAAGTGACGGGAGTGAAAGCGGCCGACATAACCGCCGCCGCACACTTATTTGCGGGATCGCCCGCCGCGTCGATCCTCTATTCCATGGGCATCACCCAGCACACGTCGGGCACGAACAACGTCCTCGCCCTGGCCAACCTGTCGATGGTGACCGGGCAGATCGGCAAGCCCGCATCCGGCGTCAATCCCCTCCGGGGTCAGAACAACGTGCAGGGCGCCTGTGACATGGGCGGCCTGCCGAACGTCTTCACTGGTTACCAGAGGGTGGACGAAGAGGCGCCAAGGACAAAATTCGAGGCTGCGTGGGGAAGGCGGCTTTCCGCCCGTCCCGGGCTCACCCTCATGGAAATGATGGAGGCCATAGGCGAGGGCCGCATAAAGGCGCTGTTCATTCTGGGCGAAAACCCGCTCCTCACCGATCCTGACGCGACACGGGTGCGCGACGAGCTCTCACGCCTCGACCTCCTCGTCGTTCAGGATATATTCCGCACGGAGACGGCGGAGAAGGCCGGCGTCGTGCTGCCGGGCGTAAGCTTCGCGGAGAAGGACGGCACTTTTACGAACACGGAGAGGAGGGTACAGCGCGTAAGGACCGCCATAAAACCCCTCGGGGACGCGCGCCCCGATTGGCAGATCCTCTGCGATCTCGCCTCCAGAATGGGCTACCCCATGAGCTACGGCTCACCCCAAGAGATCATGGACGAGATCGCTTCACTCACGCCATCTTACGGCGGCATCAGCTATGCGCGCCTCGACGAGCGGGGCATCCAGTGGCCCTGCCCCGACGCGGACCATCCGGGGACGCCGTACCTGCACAAGGAGCGTTTCGTAAGGGGCAAGGGGAAGTTCCACGTCACGCCCTATGTGCCTCCCCCCGAGATGCCCGACGGAGAGTATCCCTTCATTCTGACGACGGGCCGCATGCTCTACCACTACCACGGTGTG
>PLSJ01000196.1 GCA_003165115.1 Syntrophaceae bacterium
TAGGAAATCGGTGAGGCACGACGGGGCCCTGATTGAGAAGTCACAAGAATGCGGGAAGGAATTCGTCCAAGGAGGATTAAATGAAGAAAACATATTGGTTGGGAAAGACGGTATTCATAGTGTTTTGCATTATGTTCCTTTTTTCTCTCGGTTCGTGGCATAAGGCCTGTGCCGCCGAGCAGGTCAAGGTGGGCGTTCTCCACTCTTTGAGCGGCACCATGTCAATCAGCGAAGTAGCGGTTAAGGATGGGACCCTGATGGCGATTGCAGAGATCAACGCCAGAGGAGGGGTCCTCGGTAAACAGAACGTGCCCATCGTCGAGGACGGTGCATCGGATTGGCCGACATTCGCGGAAAAGGCGAGGAAGTTGATTTCGAAGGATAAGGTGGTCGTCGTCTTCGGCTGTTGGACCTCCGCGAGCCGCAAGGCCGTCCTTCCTGTCTTCGAGAAGGCCGACCATCTGCTTTTTTACCCGGTTCAGTACGAAGGGCTCGAGGCGTCAAAGAATATCGTCTACACCGGCGCAGCACCCAATCAGCAGATCATGCCGTCCGTGACGTGGCTGCTGAAACAGAACAAGAAGAAATTTTTTCTCCTCGGCTCGGATTACGTGTTCCCCAGAACAGCCAACCTCATCATAAAGGCCCAGTTGAAGGCTCAGGGGGGAACGTTGGTGGGGGAGGAATATACGCCTCTCGGCCATACCGAATACAGCACGGTCATCAACAAGATCAAGGCGGCAAAACCGGATGTCGTCTTCAACACGCTCAATGGCGACAGCAACGTCGCGTTCTTCAAGCAGTTCCGGGCGGCAGGCGTCACGGCGAACGATATTCCCACGATGTCGGTCAGCATCGCCGAGGATGAAATCAGGGGTATCGGCGCCGATAATATTCTCGGCCACTTTGCCGCGTGGAACTACTTCATGAGCATGAAGACCCCCGAAAACGATATTTTCGTGAAGAATTACAAGGCGAAATACGGCCAGGACAGGGTAACGGACGACCCTATCGAGGCCGCCTATTTCGGTGTCTATCTGTGGGCGGAAGCGGTCCAGAAGGCAAAGACCACCGACGTCGCGAAAGTCAGGGAATCGGTGAAGGGCATTTCCTATAAGGCCCCGGAAGGACCGGTGACCATAAGCAAGATCAACAACCACACGTCGAAGATCGTTCAGATGGGCAAGGTGAGAAGCGACGGCCAGTTCGACATCGTCTGGACTTCGGGTAAACCCGTCGAGCCCGATCCTTTCCCTTCTCTCGTATCGAAGAAGAAGGTCCTTGCACCGGGAAAAATCGTGGATAAGTAGCTCAGCCGACCTTACGCAGGGGGTGTGGGCTTCTTCCCCCTTTCCCCCACCCCCTGCACGGTAAGAGGATTATATGGAAGTCATTCTCTCTCAGCTCTTTAACGGACTTTCCTTAAGCTCTATCCTGCTTCTTGTCGCGCTGGGTCTGAGCATTACGTTCGGCATCATGGGGGTGATCAATTTTGCGCACGGTGAGTTCCTCATGATAGGGGCTTATACGGCCTATGTGATGCAGAGGCTCTCTTCAGGGAGCCAGGCGGGGACCTACTTCATCTTATCCCTCCCCGTCGCATTTGCCGTCGCCTTCCTTCTCGGGCTGGTCGTGGAGAAATTCCTCATACGGTTCCTCTACGGCCGACCGTATGAGAGCATTCTTGCCACCTGGGGCCTGAGCCTGATCCTCCAGCAGGGCGCCCGCAGCATCTTTGGCGCCAACAACGTGGAAGTTACCGCGCCGCACTGGCTGCAGGGCGGTATCCAGCTTCTCTCCGGATTTCAGCTCCCTTACAGCAGGATATTCATCCTGTCCCTGGCGGTCCTCGCCATCATAGGCATGTACTGCTACGTCAACTACTCTTCCAGCGGGAGGAGAATGCGGGCCGTCATGCAAAACAGGGACATGAGCGCCTGCATGGGCATCAAGACGAGGAAAGTCGACGCCGTTACCTTTGCCATCGGCTCGGGGATAGCGGGGGTGGCGGGCTGCGCCGTGAGCCTGCTCGGCTCGATAGGGCCGTCGACGGGTCAGAACTACATCGTCGATGCGTTCATGGTCGTCGTCCTCGGCGGCATAGGCAGTCTGGCGGGCACCATAGCCGGGGCCCTGATGATCGGCCTGACCAATCCGCTTTTCGAATATGTGACCACCTCCAGCATGGGGAAGGTCATCGTGTTTACCCTGGTGATCATTTTTCTCCAATGGAAGCCCTCGGGACTCTTTTCTTTAAAGACGAGGGCCCTGGATTGACCGGCATGGCGAAGAAAACGCACATATCCTTCCAATGGCTCTGCGGCGGAAAAGGCGCCTTCCTGCTCTTTTGCGCGGTCCTCCTCGTCCTGCCGCTCGTGCTCTCCGATTTCCGCCTCAATCTTCTCGGCAAGTTCCTCACCTTCGCCATAGTGGCGATCGGCATCGACCTGATATGGGGCTATACGGGCATACTAAGCCTCGGGCACGGCGTTTTTTTCAGCCTGGGCGCCTACGCGATGGCCATGTACCTGAAGCTTCAGTCCGAAAGCCTTCCCGATTTCATGATGTGGAGCGGATTGACGGAGCTTCCCTGGTTTTGGAAGCCTTTTCGCACGCCTGGTTCGCGATCCCCATGGCCGTCCTTGTGCCCGTCGCCGTCGCCGTCATCATCGGCGTCCCCACCTTCAGGGCGCGGATCAAGGGCCCCTATTTCGCGATCCTGACGCAGGCCCTTGCGCTTGTCTGCTCCATCCTGTTTATCGGCCAACAGCCGTATACGGGCGGCACGAACGGGGTGACCAACCTTCAGGACGTCTTCGGGTACTCGCTGTCCGAGCCGGCCACCATGCGGGGCCTCTACCTTGTCACCGCGGCCGTGCTGGTAGTGGTCTTCCTGGGCGCAAGGTGGCTCGTGTCGACGAAGATGGGCAGGATCCTTGTCGCGATCAGGGATGGCGAGAACCGCTTCAGGTTCCTCGGCTACAACTCCACGCTCTTTAAGGTCGCGGTGTTCGCCCTCTCGGCCGGCCTCGCGGGGCTGGCCGGCGCCCTTTACGTCCCGCAGGTGGGCATCATCTCCCCCTCCATGATGGGGATACTCCCCTCGGTCGAGATGGCGATATGGGTCGCCGTGGGCGGACGGGGGAACCTGGTCGGCGCCGTCCTCGGCGCCCTCGTCGTTAATTTTGCAAAAACTTACCTGAGCGAAACCTTTCCCGACAGCTGGCTCTACTTTCAGGGGGCCTTATTTGTCGGCGTCGTCCTGCTTTTCCCGCAGGGCATCATCGGTCTTCTCTCAAGGCTGAAGGGTAAAGGCCGCAAAGTTGCTCACACGGCCGGAGAAAAAGCCCCGGTCCCGGTTGCGAGAGGATAGCGATGCCCATAACGATACTTCAGGTAGACGACGTTTCGGTCGATTTCAGCGGATTCAAGGCCCTCGATAAGGTAAACTTTTACATGGATACCGGGGAGCTGAGGTTCCTCATCGGCCCGAACGGCGCCGGTAAGACGACCCTGCTGGACGTGATCTGCGGCAAGGTGAGACCGACGGAGGGACAGGTGCTCTTCGGGGACGGCATCGACATCGGCAGGATGAGCGACTATCACATCGCGAGGTGTGGGGTGAGCAGAAAGTTTCAGACCCCTTCCGTGTTCGAAAACCTCACGGTATTCGAGAACATGGAACTCTCCGTCAAAGGCGGGCGGGGGCTCCTGTTCTCCTGTTTCCGGCGGCGCGACAGCCGCGAGCTCGACCGGATCCACGCGGTCCTCGGGAAGGTCGATCTGGAGGAAAAAGCCGGCGGAAAGGCCGGTTATTTGTCTCACGGAGAGAAACAGTGGCTCGAGATCGCGATGACGATCATGCAGGACCCGAAGCTCCTTCTGGTGGATGAGCCTGTCGCGGGCATGACCGGGCGGGAGAGGAGCCGGACGGGCGAGATCCTTTTGGAAACGGCAAAAGACCGGTCGGTGCTGGTGGTGGAACACGATATGAACTTCGTCAAGAGGTTTGCAAAGAAGGTGACGGTCCTGCACGAGGGAAGACTCCTGTGCGAAGGGACCTTCGAAGAGGTCGGCAACGACCCGACGGTAATCGACGTGTACCTGGGAAGAGGCGGGGAGGCCCAAGAGAATGGTCTCCATTAAGGGTGTCACGGCCGCCTATGGGGAAACGGTTATCCTCAGGGACGTGGATATCGACGTACCGGACGGGGCCGTCGTGGCCCTCATGGGCCGCAACGGCGTGGGGAAGACGACCCTGCTCAAGACGGTGATGGGGCTGATCCGCCCCCTGTCGGGAACGATCACTTACGGCGGCAAAGACATCGTCCACTGGAAACCGGAAACGAGGGCGCTCGAAGGCATCGGCTACGTGCCCCAAGGAAGGGAGATATTCCCCTACCTTACCGTCGAGGAGAACCTTCTGGTCGGCCTTGAAGCCAGGGGAAGAAAGGCTGTCGTTCCTGACGGCATATTCGAGTTATTCCCCAACCTTAAGGATATACTGAACCGGCGCGGCGGCGACCTTTCCGGCGGGCAGCAGCAGCAGCTCGCCATAGCCCGCATCCTGATCACCGAGCCGAAGCTGCTTCTCCTCGATGAGCCTACGGAGGGCATACAGCCGTCGATCGTCTTCGAGATAGAGAACACCATTCGCTTTATAAAGGACCAGGGGAAACTTTCCATCCTCCTCGTGGAGCAGTACATGGAGTTTGCCCTGAGGCTTGCCGATTTTTGCTACGTGATGGAAAAGGGATCGATCGTGTTCCACGGCAACGTCAAGGAGCTGAGCAGGGAAGAGATAAAGAGCCACATGGCTATATGAGGGAGGTTGACCAATGAAAATGATCGTCGCGATCCTGAGGCCCGACAGGTTGAAGGGTGTCGAAGACCGCCTTAAGGAGGCGGGCTTCCCTTCATTGACGGAATTCAGCGTGAGGGGCCGGGGGAGACAGAAAGGCATCACCATCGGCGACATGCACTATGAAAAACTCCCGAAGTCGTGCCTCCTGGTCGTCGCGAAAGACCAGGACGTAAAGACGGTGACGGGTCTCGTCACGGAGGCGGGAAGGACCGGCCACATAGGGGACGGGAAGATCTTCGTGCTCGATATCGAAGAAGCCATACGCATTCGGACCGGGGAAGAGGGAGAACAGACACTGTGAACCGCACGGGAGGGATAGGGGCATGAGATTCTCCGAGAGGGAAAAAGAGAAACTCCTCATTTACACCGCGGGGATGCTCGCGAGAGACCGGATGGCCAGGGGCCTGAAGCTCAACCACCCGGAAGCGATTGCCCTCATCACCGCATCCGTCCTCGAAGGCATACGGGACGGGAAGAAAGTCGCCGAGCTGATGTCCTACGGGGCGACGATACTCAAAAGAGACGACGTCATGGAAGGGGTGCCGGAAATGATCAACGAGATCCAGGTGGAGGGCACTTTTCCGGACGGCACGAAACTCGTTACCATCCATCACCCCATCCGGTGAGCGAGCATGAAGGAGGCCATATGATCCCGGGAGAATACGTGATCGAGGAAGGCGAGATAGAGCTGAACCAGGGGAGGCGCGCAATAAAGCTGATGGTGAGCAATACCGGGGACCGTCCGGTGCAGGTGGGCTCGCACTTTCATTTCTTCGAGGCGAACAAGGAGCTGGTTTTTGACCGAAAACAGGCGTTCTCCATGAGGCTCGACATCCCGGCGGGCACGGCGGTCAGGTTCGAGCCGGGGCAGGAGAAGGAAGTTTCTCTCGTCGAATTCGGCGGCAATAAGGTGATTCACGGTCTTAACGGCCTCACCGACGGCCCCTTCGAGGACATATCGGTGAGGCAGAGCGCATTTATGGCGGCCAAAGAGAAAGGCTTCGGGGGTGCGTAAGATGGGAACGCGCATAGGCAGGAAACAATACGCGGATATGTTCGGGCCGACGACGGGGGATCGGGTCCGCCTCGCGGATACCGGGATCTTCATCGAGATAGAAAAGGATTTTACCGTCTACGGCGATGAGATAAAGTTCGGCGGGGGCAAGGTGATCCGGGACGGCATGGGGCAGGCGCCGGGCACGACCAGGGCGGACGGCGCCCTCGACGCGGTCATCACCAATGCAATCATCCTGGACCACTGGGGCATCGTGAAGGCGGACATCGGCATCAGGGACGGAAAGATATGCGGGATAGGCAAGGCGGGAAACCCCGACCTGATGGACGGCGTCACACCCGGAATGGTGGTCGGCGCCTCCACCGAGGCGATTGCCGGCGAAGGGCTCATCGCGACCGCGGGAGGGATCGACACGCACATACATTTCATCTCTCCCCAGCAGATAGAGACCGCCATCGAGTCGGGGATCACCACGATGATCGGCGGCGGCACGGGTCCGGCGACCGGGACCAACGCGACCACGTGCAGCCCCGGCGCATGGAACATCCACCGCATGCTCGAATCGGTCGAGGCATTCCCCCTGAACTTCGGTTTTCTCGCAAAAGGCAACTGCTCGACGACAGGGCCCCTGCGGGAGCAGATCGAGGCGGGCGCCATCGGGCTGAAGCTGCACGAGGACTGGGGCTCTACCCCGGCCGTCATCGATACGGCCCTCTCGGTGGCGGACGAATACGACGTCCAGGTTGCGATCCACACGGACACGCTCAATGAGGCCGGCTTCGTCGAAGAGACCCTGTCCGCCTTCAAGGGGAGGACCATCCATACCTACCACACGGAGGGCGCGGGCGGCGGACACGCGCCCGACATCATCAGGGCGTGTGGCGAAGCCAACGTGCTCCCCTCGTCGACCAACCCCACCATGCCCTTCACCGTCAATACCATGGACGAGCACCTCGACATGCTCATGGTGTGCCATCACCTCGATCCCCGCATACCGGAAGACGTGGCCTTCGCGGATTCGAGGATCAGGGCGGAGACCATCGCGGCAGAGGACATCCTTCACGACATGGGGGCGTTCAGCATGATGTCCTCGGACTCCCAGGCCATGGGGCGGGTAGGCGAGGTGATCATAAGGACCTGGCAGACCGCGCACAAGATGAAGGTGCAGAGGGGAAAACTGCCGGGCGAGGATGAGCGGAACGACAACATGAGGGCCAAACGGTACGTCGCCAAGTATACGATCAACCCGGCGATTACCCACGGGATATCGCAACACGTGGGGTCGCTGGAGCAGGGAAAGCTTGCGGACATCGTGCTGTGGGAGCCGGCCTTCTTCGGCGCGAAACCGGTGATGATAATAAAGGGGGGGTTTATCGCCTACGCCCAGATGGGCGACGCCAATGCCTCGATCCCCACCCCGCAGCCCTATATGATGCGACCCATGTTCGGCGCTTACGGCCGCGCCCCCTTCAGCACCTCCCTCACCTTCCTCTCGAAGGCGGCGTTCGAGTCGGGTGTCCACCGGGACCTGGGATTACGCACGCAGGCGGCGTTCGTGAGCAACTGCCGGGCCATCGGCAAAAAGGACATGATACACAACGACTACCTGCCTCACATAGAGGTCGACCCCGACACGTATACGGTCAAGGCGGACGGGCAGATA
Organism: Syntrophaceae bacterium; assembly: GCA_003165115.1. Classification (GTDB taxonomy): domain Bacteria; phylum Desulfobacterota; class Syntrophorhabdia; order Syntrophorhabdales; family WCHB1-27; genus BOG-1155. The sequence continues at coordinate 7,543 of PLSJ01000196.1, forward strand.
CTGAGGTGCGAGCCCGCAACCGAGCTGCCCTTGACGCAGAGATACTTCCTCTTCTGACCATGATCGTCATCGAAGAGACCATCGGGAATCCGGCAGTACTAGCGGGCGCAGAGCATGACGTTCTCGTCATGGGCTGGGAGGCGAGGAGGCAGACCCGGCAGCGGGCCACCACGCTCCACGGAAGAGAGCTTGCCCTTGCCCTGCCGACGGGGACCGTCCTCGGCGACGGCGAAGTCGTCCATATCGGGCAGGGGTTCTATGTCTCGATAGAGGCCGAGCGGGAGGACGTGCTCGTCGTACCCCTGAACGACGCGGCGACGGCCGCGGCCGTCGCCTACGAGCTGGGCAACAGGCACCTCCCCGTTTCTCTCCGCGAAGGCTTTCTCGCCACGCCCTACGACCGCCTCGTGGAAGCAGTGCTGGCGAAATCCGGCGTCACCTACGGCCGCGGGAAAGAAAAATTCGAGCCCCTGAGGACGCTGCATCATCATGGATAAGCCGGAAGCATTTCTCACCGCCCTCCAGATGGGGGATTCGTTCTTTCCAACGGGTGCGTTTGCCTATTCTTCCGGGCTGGAAACCTTCGCGGCCGACGGTCTGCTCCCGGACAGGGAAGGTCTCGTCCGCTTCATCGAATCATACCTCGTCGGCCTCGTCGCCCGGTCCGACCTGATCTTCGTCAAGCTCGCCCTTCTTTCGGCAACCCGTGCCGACGTGGAGGGGATACGCCGGCTCGACCACCTTGTCCATGCCATGAAATGCCCGAGGGAGCTGAGGCTGGCGAGCATGCAGATGGGGAGGCAGCTCTTGCAGGTGATGAAGGGGCTGTATCCGGCTTCGCTGGCTCCGCGGCTCGGGCAGGGCCTCGACCGCCGGGAGCTGAAGGGCCATCACCCGGTAATGTTCGGCGCGGTCTGTGGGAGCGTCGGGATGGATGTGGAGAGCACGCTGCTTACGTACGTGTATGCCACGGTCAGCTCCCTCGTCAGCGCGGGGGTCAGGTTGATACCTCTCGGCCACAGCGACGGCCAGGCTGCGCTCCATAAGCTGAAGCGGCCGATGACGCGCGTCGCGGAAGAGGCCGTCCGCCTCTTCGAGGCGGACATCGCGACCTTCGCGCCCGCAATAGAGATACGGGCCATGCAGCACGAGTCCCTGCATACCCGGCTCTTCAAATCATAGGAGGCTTGAGGAATCGATCATGAGAAAGCCTGTAAAGATAGGAGTAGGCGGTCCGGTAGGGTCGGGAAAGACGGCGCTCATCGAAAAGCTGTGCCGGGCCCTCTCCCCGGAATTTTCCCTCGCCGTCGTGACGAACGATATTTACACGAAAGAGGACGCAGAATTCCTCATACGGGCAGACGTGCTGCCCGAAGAGCGGATCGTGGGCGTCGAGACCGGCGGATGTCCCCACACCGCGATAAGGGAAGACGCGTCGCTCAACCAGGAGGCGATACGCACCCTCGTCGAGACCTTCCCGGACCTGGATATACTCTTCGTGGAAAGCGGCGGCGACAATCTGGCGGCAAGCTTCAGCCCGGAGCTTGTGGACTGCTGGATTTACGTGATCGACGTATCGGGGGGCGACAAGATCCCCCGGAAGGGAGGGCCGGGAGTCACAAAATCAAGCCTTCTCGTCATAAATAAAGTCGACCTCGCGCCCCTGGTCGGCGCCGACCTGTCCGTGATGGAGCAGGATGCCGCCCGGATGAGGAAGGGGAAACCTTCCATTTTCACCAACCTCAAGACCGGAATGGGCCTCGCCGCCGTAATCGGGTGGATAAGACAGGACGTCCTTTTCCTCGGTCCGGGATAGGCGCGTGGAAGGGACGCCCAATCTCCGCCTCGTGTTCGCGAAAGAGGGGGGAGGGACCATCCTCGCCGAATCCTTCTCGCGTATGCCTTTCCATGTCTTTCCGCCTTTCCACGAGCAAGACGACGGGTGCGCCTACACCTACGTCGTCAACCCCACACCGGGCTTCCTCGGCGGGGACCGGGCCGACCTGGAGATCATCCTTCGGCCCGGCTCGCACGCCTTCATCACCGCGCCTTCGGCGACAAAAATCCTCAACACGGGTCGTGACCGCGCCGAACAGACGGTGCGCATCCACATCGCGGACAAGGCGGTCCTCGAATACGTCCCGCCTTACGTCATCCCTTTTGCCGGCTCCAGGTTCAGGCAAAATACACGCGTGCAGATGGAGAAGACGTCGAGGTGTCTATTGGTCGACTGGTTCTCTACGGGGCGGGTGAGCCGTGGCGAAAGCCTGGCGTTCGAAGAATATGACAATTCAACCGTCGTGGCGTGCGATGGGGAGCCGATTATTTTTGACCGATTCGTGCTGCTGCCGGCGGACGAAGACTATTCCGTCTCGGGCCGCCTGGAATCATACACCCTTTCGGCCTGTCTCTACTTCATCAACGGTGGCTCGCCCCTTCCGAAGCCGCTGATGGAAAGCATCAGGGGTCTCGCGCGGGACGGAGACGTCCTTGCCGGTGTGAGCACCCTCGACACGGACGGCCTCGTGATGAGGATCATGGGACGAAACGTGCCCTCGGTGCAGAAGGTCCTGGTCCGCGTTATCGGATTGATAAGGAGGAGCGTGCTCGATATCGAAAATGACCGTATCCTGGACAGGCTGCTCGTAACCCTGTGAGGCCGGTTCTCTTTATCGGGTCTTTTTCTTTATGGTCTTCGCCAGTTCGGCCTTCCAGCTTTCGGCGCATTCCGGGCAGACGCCGTGGGTAAAGCTCGCGTCCGTATGCTTGCAGATATAGGCTTCCAACTGGTTCCAATAGCCCTCGTCGTCGCGGATCTTCTTGCAGAACGCGCAGATAGGTATGAGCCCTTTCAGGGTCCTGATCTCCGCAAGCGCCTCCTGGAGCTTGGAGATCAGCTTCTCCTGCTCCTTTTTCTCCGCGCGCAACGCATCGCCCATTCGCTTGATGCGCACCATGGAATCGACCCGCGCGAGAAATTCCCTGTTGGTGATATCCTTGACGATGTAGCCGTCCGCCCCGACAGCGAGGCCGTCCGCCTGGTACTCCGATGAGACCCGGACCCCGGACACGAGGATGACGAAGGTGTCCTGCAGCTCCTGGTCGGCTTTGATCTGCCTGCACACCTCCACGCCTGTGATGTCGGGGAGCATGACGTCGAGAAGGATCATGTCGGGGTGATGGGCCCGGGCGGTTTCGAGGCATTCCTTCCCGGTCGTGGCCTCGTAGACTTCGTATCCCTCCCTCCCGAGAAGCGAGGCGGACAGCCGGAGCACGCCGGGGTCGTCGTCGGTCACCAGGACCTTGACTTCTCTGCACATGGACTGCCTCCCCCGGTACTCTTTTTAAGGACAGGACCGGTTTATAACAACATTGTAATGGGCAGGCGGTGCGCCGTCAACTTTTTGTACCGGATTGCCCGTGGGCAAGAAATTGATTGCATGGGGGTCATCAGGAATGGTATTGATGTGCTTGTCCGGCAATGTCCTGATCGAGAGGTGAAACCCAATGCCGCAGTTTGTCTATTTTTTTAAATGCTTCGCGACGTCGTTACTGCTCGCCGTGGTCTGGCTCCTTGCCTGCCGGGCCAGTCCGACGATGAGGCAAAAGGTCGGCGCCTCGTACGCCGTCGCCATAGTGCTCGCATTTCTTCCGTCGGTCTTCGCGTCCGGCACATCGGGCATATTGGCCAGCCTGCTCTGCGCATGCGTGCTGTTCGGCGCGTATAAAGGCGGTCGCATCAGGCCGCCTTCCTCGCCGGACGACCAGGAACCCATGGCGCCCTCGTGATGCGTTACTTCATGACCTGCTGCCGGTGGACGTGCTCGTGGACCTCCCCCCGGTGAGCGGGATGGTCATGGTCGTGAGGGCCGTGCTCGCCGGCGTGGACGTGAGCGTGCACTTCGCCTTCGCCGTCGTGTTTGTGCGCATGCTTGTGCTCGTGAATATGTTCGTGTGAGTGGCCGTGCGTATGCTCGTGCGAATGGGTTATATCGCCATGTGTATGCTCATGGGTGTGCACGTGCGTATGCTCGTGGGCGTGAAGATGGGTATGTTCATGTTCTCCTTCCATATATGCCGCCTCCGACGATTCGATCTTTTGCGATAAATTTAGTGCGGTTTTCCCCGAAGTCAAGGACCGGACCGATGGTGCGTCCGGGGCCCCGCGTTTTCCTCATTTTGTTTTTTTCCGATCCGGGCGATAAAACCGAATGAATCGGAAAATATGTAGAGATTCTCGCATGTTTTATTTTTCTGTACAACGTATTACAAATAATTGTGGTATTTGCTTTAGCCTTGTGGTATAAGGATATGAGTTCATTCCATGAAAGAGGAGGGGAAGGGCGATGCGCGATACGGTGATATGCTTCCNNATCCTCTACGATTACGTGGAGCGCAGGGAGCCGAAAGGGGTAACCGAAGAGAAGCGGCGCTACCCGCGAAAAAAAATCTCCGCCCCTGCGCTGGTAACCGACCTTGATGGAGTCGTGCATGCGGGGATGGTAAACGACATTTCGCTCGGAGGTCTCCACATCTCGGTCCCCAACAGCTTTCAACAGGAAATGCGCGAGGATTCCAAGATATCCGTCGTGTTCACCCTTCCCATGAGCGAAAAGCCCCTCACCATGCAGTGCATGCCACGGTATATGCGCGCCAACGGCCAGATAAACATCGGAGCATCATTGGTCGATACGGATTTCCACAGCTATCGCACCCTTCAGAACTACCTTACGGAGTGACAGGAGCTCTAGAGCGTTGTAAACGACGACAAGACCGGCAATTGTGCAATGTTCTCCGTTGCCGGTGGTCGGTACGCTATTTTTAGGGGGAACACCGTGGCTCGGGGGGCAAGCGCCGGTCTGACGCAGGCCCGTAAAAATCTCTTTCCCTGCCGGTCACTTTATTCGAGAAAACTTTCGAGCCTTTTTCGCCTTGAGGGGTGCTTCAGCTTCCGCAGTGCCTTTGCCTCGATTTGCCGTATCCTCTCTCTGGTGAGACCGAAAACGTCCCCCACCTCTTCGAGCGTATAGTCCGTTTTTTCGCCTATGCCGAGCCTCATGCGTATCACCTTCTCTTCCCTCGGCGTCAGGGTGGAGAGCACCTTGTCTATCTCCTCTTTGCAGGAAATATTTACCAATTCTTCAAAGGGGGAGGGAGACTTGGGATCGGCGATGAAATCACCGAGCTTCGAATCGTCGTCACCGATCGGCGTCTCTATCGATATGGGCTCGTTCGAGACTTTCATGATCTTCCTTACCTTTTCGAGGGGCANNATCTTGTTCATCGTTTCGAGGACGTGTACCGGCACCCTGATCGTCCTCGCGTAGTCCGCAATGGCCCTCGTGATCGCCTGTCTGATCCACCAGGTCGAATAGGTGGAGAATTTATACCCCTTCTGGTAATCATATTTTTCCGCGGCCTTCATGAGGCCCATGTTCCCTTCCTGTATGAGGTCGAGGAATGAAAGTCCCCTGTTCAGGTACTTCTTGGCGATATTGATGACGAGTCTCAGGTTGGCCTTGATCAGCCGGTTCTTTACGACTTTCAGGTCTCTCTCGACCAGGTCCATCTCGTGAAGGTTTGCCTCGATGGCCCGGGCCTCCCTCTCGTCCAGGAACTTTACCCGTTTCTCCACCTTTCGTGTGATCTCTTCCAGGACTTTCTTCTGCAGGCTGAGGCCGGCCAGCACCTCTTCGATCTTGTTCTCCATGTTCAAAAGCTTTTTCTCGATCTGCTTTTTCGTGAACTCGTCGACCGCGGCCGCCTGGTTCTTCGTCTCCTCTTTTTTCTCGAAGATGTTCTTCAGGCTGTTGGCGAGGGTGATCGTCTTCTTCTTGTACTGCTCCTCGTCTTTCTTTGTGTAGTTCATCTCATCGATGTTCTTTACCACATCGATTATATTGACCGCGTCCTTCCTTATTTGGGCAGCCAGCTCCTGCAGCTCGGCAATCGCCTGGGGCATATCAAAAAGGAGGCTTCTGATCTTCCGTTCCCCCTCTTCGATCCTCTTGGCAATATCATATTCCTCATCGGAAGAGAGAAGCGAAATTCTCCCGATGTCTTTCAGGTAGGCCCAGATAATGTTGTCGGTCTTTTCGGTCGGGAAGCGTTCGGGCTCTTCCCACTCCCGCTGTTCTTCCTCGGCCGTTTCGATCTTTTCCTTGATGGTCTCCACCACATCGATATTGGACTCGGACAGGAAATCGAATATATCCTCGATGTCTTCCGGAGAGAATATATTTTGAGGCAGGAAATCATTTATCTCATCGGGCGTCAGGTAACCNNCACTGCATTTTACCGGTGAACTTTCCTTAAATATAGCACATTTTGGGTGTTTGTCAAGCTCGCGCTTTCCCCTGCAGCCCCTCGGTTGCGCCGGGCATTTCCCTTGTGTTCGAGGGCCTCTTCCATTCTTATGCACAAAAAAAGACTACGAATTTATCCGTTAATGCACCATGGAAAAGTGCAATTGATTAATTATATTACGGGCTGGAAACTTTTGCAACAAAAGCATCGACCCCGGCAGGGCAAACGCATTTGGAA
>PLSJ01000212.1 GCA_003165115.1 Syntrophaceae bacterium
TCTTCGTGATCGGCTTATCCGGGAACACCCGTATCCACAGCTTCCCGGTCCTTTTCACGTACCGGGAAAGGGTCACCCTGGCCGCCTCTATCTGGCGGGCCGTAACCCACCCGCATTCGGTGGCCTGCAACCCGTAATCCCCGAAGCTGACCTCGGCGCCCCTTCCGGAGACCCCCGTCATCCTGCCCTTTTGCTGCTTCCTGTATTTGACCCTTTTCGGTGCAAGCATTACCTTGCCTCCTGATACACTTCACCTTTGAACAACCACACCTTTACGCCGATCACACCGTATTTCGTCCGCGCCGTCGCGGTCCCATAATCTATGTCCGCCCGAATCGTCTGAAGAGGGACCCTGCCCTCCCTGTACCATTCGGTCCTTGCCATTTCGGCCCCCGCCAGCCTCCCCGCGCACATGATCTTGATGCCCTTCGCCCCGAACTTCATGGCCTGGGAGACGTTCCATTTCATGGCCCTCCTGAAGGAGACCCGCCGCTCCAGTTGAAGCGCCACGTTCTCCGACACGAGCTGCGCATCGACTTCGGGCCGCTTCACCTCGGTGATGTTGAGCAGGATTTCCTTATCGGTCAGCTTCTGGAGATCTCTCTTCAGGGCCTCCACCTCGACGCCCTTTCTCCCTATGACGATGCCCGGCCGCGACGTCCAGATGTTGATCTTCGCCCTTTTGTCCTTATTCGCCGCCCTCTCTATCTCCATCTTCGATATTCCCGCCTGATAGAGCCTCTCTTTCAGGAATTTCTTCATACGGAGGTCTTCGTGGAGAAAAAGCGCGTAATTCTTGAACGCGAACCACTTTGAATCCCACGTCCGGATTGTTCCAAGCCTGAAGCCGATAGGATGTGTCTTTTGACCCATTTAATCCCTGCCTTTATGATTCATCTAATATTAACGTGATATGGCTCATCCTCTTCCGAATAGGCGTCGCCCGTCCCATTGCCCTCGGGAGAAACCTCTTCATCGTAGGACCCTCGTTCACGACAACGTTCTTCACATAGAGCGTGTCCACGTCGACATACTTTTTCTGTCGCGCGTTCCCAATGGCGCTATCGAGCAGCTTCTTGAGGATAACCGCGCCTTTCCTCGGGGTGAACTGCAATATTCCCAGTGCATCGTTCACATTCTTCTTCTTTATAAGATCACCCACGATCCGAACCTTGGTAGCCGATATCCTCATCATTTGCGCCTTCGCCACGATTTCCATTTCCCGCTCCTTGTGCAGCAATTACTGGGGCTCCGCGCCCCCCTACGGCCAAAGCTCCGACCGCTTGGCGGTGCCCGGCCTCCCCTCATAAAACGAGGGTATTATATTAATCTTTTCTCTTCACTACTTTTGCCTTCCTGTCAATTACCGGGGCTCGCGTCGCCCCCTCCATGAGCAAGCTCATGGAGCCTCCCCCTCACAAAGAGGGGTATTATATTAATCTTTTCTCTTCACTACTTTTGCCTTCCTGTCACCGGAATGGCTGTGGAAAGTCCTCGTGGGCGCGAATTCACCCAGCTTGTGGCCCACCATCTCTTCGCTCACAAAAACGGGGATGAACTTTTTTCCGTTATGGACCGCGAGCGTCACCCCAATAAAGTCGGGGGTGATAGTGGAGCGCCTCGACCATGTCTTGATGACTTTCGACTCCCGCGATTCCTTCGCATGCTCTACCTTCGTCATGAGACTATCATCGACGAAGGGACCTTTCTTTAAAGACCTTGGCACGGAAAACCTCCTAACCCCTCTTCTTGACGATAAACTTATCTGTTCTCTTGTTGTTCCTCGTCTTTAAGCCCTTGGCCAACTGTCCCCATGGAGAGCAGGGATGCCGGCCTCCCTTTGACCGCCCTTCACCGCCGCCCATCGGATGGTCGACCGGGTTCATCGCTACCCCGCGCACGGTCGGCCTGACGCCGCGCCATCTGGACCTGCCCGCTTTACCCCACTCCACGTTCTCGTGGTCGATATTGCCTACCTGCCCTATTGTGGCCATGCAGGTGAGATTAATTAGCTTCACTTCCCCCGAAGGGAGCCTCAAATGACCATAATTGCCCTCTTTCGCGACAACCTGGGCATAATTCCCCGCGCTCCTTGCCATCTGTCCGCCCTTGCCGGGCTTCATTTCCACATTATGGACAGACGTGCCGAGAGGGATCATCTTCAGGGGCAGGGTATTCCCTTCCTTGATCTCCGTATCGCCCTTCCTGCTCGAAACCACCGTATCTCCCACGTGCAGGCCCACAGGTGCGAGGATATATCTCTTCTCCCCGTCCACGTAATGAATAAGCGCAATATTCGCGGATCTGTTGGGGTCGTACTCGATGCCCGCCACCTTGCCGGTCACTTCCAGCTTGTCCCTCCGGAAATCGATGATCCGGTACTTTCTCTTGTGGCCTCCACCGACATGCCTCGTGGTGATCCTGCCCACATTGTTCCTGCCCCCCGTCCTTCTGGCGGGATTAACGAGGGACCTTTCCGGCTTCTCTTTCGTGACTTCGTCAAAAGTCACCACGCTCATGAATCTTCTGCCGGCCGAGGTCGGCTTATATTCTCTTACTCCCATCACGCACCTTCAAAGAAAGAAATTTTGTCCTTCGGACTCACCTTGACGATGGCCTTCCGCCAGTCGGGACGTTTCCCCGAGTGCTTTCCGAGGCGTCTCTTCTTGCCCTCGATGTTCATGACGCGTACCGCCGTCACCTTCACCTTGAAGAGATGCTCCACCGCCTTCGTTATCTCGATCTTGTTCGCCGTCCTCGCAACTTCGAACACGTACTGATTCCCGCCATCCTTCAGGAGGGAGCTCTTTTCCGTCACTATTGGCCGAACGATCACGTCATACTGGTTCATGGTGACAATGCCTCTTCTATTCGTGTAAGCGCCTCGACGGTCACGACGAAATGTTCGTGTCTCATCACGTCGTACACATTGAGACCCTCGACTCTCAGAACTTTCGTATAGGGGATGTTGCGCGCCGATTTCTCCAGTAATTCATTCTTCCCGCTCACCACGAGCAAGGGCTTCGAGAGACTGAGCGTTTTCATGACGCCCGCGAACGCCTTTGTGCTGATCGCGTCCAGGTCCAGCTTATCGAGGACCTTTACGGTCGAATCCACGTACCGCTGGCTCAGCGCCGAGCGGAGTGCCGCTTTCCGCACTTTCTTCGGCACGGACACATGGTATTCCTTCGGTTTCGGCCCGAACACGGTCCCGCCACCGACCCACACCGGGGAGGTGGAGCTTCCCGACCGTGCCCGGCCTGTCCCCTTCTGCCGCCACGGTTTCTTTCCGCCACCGCGCACCTCGCCGCGCGTCTTCGTCTTCGAGGTGCCGCGACGCCTGTTCGCAAGCTGCATCACCACCACGTCGTGCATCAGGTAGGGCTTGATGTCGACCGCCCAAATGGCGTCCTTCAATTCGATCTCGCCCACCTTCTCGCCCTGAATATTTACGACATCCGCTTTCGCCATAAAAGACTCCTACGACTTGATCTCCACATCGACGCCCGCCGNNCTTCATCAAAGCGTCCACCGTCTGCTGCGTGGGCTCGACAATATCTATCAGTCTCTTGTGCGTCCTGACCTCGAACTGCTCCCGCGATTTCTTGTCTATATGCGGCGAGCGCAGGACACAAAACTTCTGGATATTTGTAGGCAATGGAACCGGTCCTACAACCTGG
>PLSJ01000332.1 GCA_003165115.1 Syntrophaceae bacterium
AGCCTGAGGAGGGCGATGTTCGTGTTCGCCTTGCAGGAGTAACAGGTAATATGGGGTATTCTCGCAAATGCGCGGTCGAATACGAGGAAATGACGCTCCAGTGTGGCATGGCTGTAGATGTAAAGCGGCGTGCCCGCCGTCGCGGCAATCGTTTCTATGGAGACGTCCTCCGCATGGAGAACGCCGTCGATGTAAGTGAAATGGTGCATGCCGGATCCTTATATCCTCGGTCGCGCTCGTGACGAACGAACATTATACTACACTATCCCCTCTTCGCGCCCCATAATTTTTCTCAAAGGATTTCAGCAGCACGTAGAAGACTTATGCGGACCGATCGTTCTTCCCTCACTCCTTGATGACGATGATCTGTTCTCGCGACGGGTTGCTTTCGTTGCCGCTCACATCGACCGCCGTCACGTAATACGAGACGTACCGGAGGTCGGCGCCCGGGTTCTTGTCAAAGAACTCTGGCTCCTGGAGGAGGCTCGTATTGATCTTTTCCTGCTTGCCCGCCGCGAGCCTGTAGACGTTGTATCCCGCCAGGTCGGCTTCGGGACTGGGGGCCCACGAGAGAAGCACGCCGCCGTCGCTTTTCTCGAGCTTCGGTGTCGCCGGGGGCGCCGGGGGCGTCTTGTCCCTGGGTGTCGCCAGGATTACGGTGCCTTCCCCTTCGAACGGCCTCGTTCCCTCCACCTTCACCGCCCGCACCTCGTATTTGTACGTCTTCCCGTTTTGCAGGCCCTCATCGGTGAAGGGGGCGGCGGCAAGGGGGGCGGGGTTCCTCGGAAAGAGGGGGTACACGTCGTTGTCCCACCGGTAGACATTGTAGGAGAGATCATCCGTTTTCTCCCACGACAGCACGATGCGTGAATCTTCCTCGGCTGCGGTGACGCCCGAGGGCCTCGAAGGGGGCTTCAGCCAGGTGAGGGAAAAGACGTTCGAGCCGTCCATCTGTATGCCCTTGGTGTTATAAGGGTACACCCTGTATCCGTAAACGACGCCGACCCGCAGGTCATCGTCGTAGGTGTAGAGCCTGCCGTCCCTTATCGTATAGCCTTGCCTGTCGTCGAGACGGATGTTCTTCCAGATATCGAAGGCCCCGCCGCAGACGGCGCAGCTCCTCATGATCCTGAAGCCCTCGATCCCCGACACGTTTGTCGCGTCCTGGTTCTTCGTGGGAATGGTGAAAGAGACGAAGAGCAGGCCGTCCTTTACGTCGCCCCTCAGGTCGCCTATGGCCCTGGGTAAAGGCAGCCCCATGGGGCGCGGGTTCCCCTTTTTGCCGCATGCGACGAGTGCGAGGAACGCGAGACTAAGGGCCGCGAAGATAAGCCGATTCTTTCTCAATCTGCCTCTCGACCTCCCGGAGACTCGCCCCGCCCTCGGTCTTCCTGTTTTCCACCACATGGCGCGGGTCTACATAGTCAAAAACCGCCTCATCGAAGGCTTCCGAGTAACGGCGCATCTCGTCGAGGTCCATCTCCCAGAGGAACACCTTTCTTTCCTCGCACGCCTTCACCATTGTCCCGACGATATGGTGGGCCTCCCTGAAAGGCACGCCTTTCGCCGCAAGATATTCCGCCATCTCCACCGCTGGCATGAAACTCATACGCACGGCCCTTTCCATCGCCTCCCTGTCGATGAAAAGACCGCGCACGGCGAGCGCCATGATGGCCACGGCTTCGCGGGTCGAAGCCAGGCTCTGGAAAAGCGGCTCCTTGTCCTCCTGGAGGTCCCTGTTGTACGTGGAGGGCAGGCCCTTGATCAGGGTAAACAGGGTAAACAGGGCGCCCATCGACCGGGAAGCCTTGCCCCTGATCAGCTCCAAGGCGTCGGGGTTCTTCTTGTGGGGCATGAGGCTGCTTCCCGTGCAGAGGGCGTCGGGCAGGGAAAGATAGGAGAATTCTTCCGTGGAATAAAGAATGAAGTCCTCGGACATCCTGCTCAGGTGGAGCATGATCGTGGCGGCCGCGTAGAGGGCGTCAAGCACGAAGTCGCGGTCCGCGACCGCATCCATGCTGTTTTCGGAGATGCGCGAGAACCCGAGCCGCGCACGCAAGAATTCGCGGTCGATCGGAAGTGTGGAGCCGGCAAGGGCCCCGCTGCCCAAAGGCATCACATCGGCCCGGAGGCGCGCCCCGGCGACCCTCTCCCGGTCCCTTTTGAAGGCGTAGTACCAGGCCATGAGAAAATGGGCAAAGGGGATTACCTGGGCCCTCCTCGTATGGGTGTACCCCGGCATGATGGCCGTTTTTTCCGTTTCCGCCTTCCTGACTATCGCCTCCATGAGCCCCTTCAGGTCATCGTCCAGCCGGGCCAGCTCTTCTTTGACGTACATCCGCGTATCGAGGGAGACCTGTTCGTTCCTGCTCCTGCCCGTATGGAGCTTCTTGCCCAGCTCGCCGATTTTTTCGATGAGCCTCTGCTCGACGTGCATGTGTATATCTTCCAGCTCGTCCCTGAAGGGGAGCGTGCCGTTCTCTATCTCGCCGGCTATCTCGGATAAGGCCGCAACGATTTCGGACGCCTCGCTTCCGCTCAGGATGCCGATACGCCCGAGCATCTCCGCGTAGGCGGCGCTCCCTTCTATGTCGTAGCGGAAGAGGCGCCAATCGAATGCGATCGATGAGCTGAAGCGCTCCATGAGCACGTCCGTCGCCCCGGTGAACCGTCCTTCCCACGGTTTCATACGCGCTCTCCAAATATGGCCGTGGCAATCATTGGGGTTCAGCACCCCCTCCATGAGCAAGGCTCACGGAGCCTCCCCGCTCATATGGCTTCGCTCGCATCATACCCGCTCTCCAAAAATGGCCGTGCCGACACGGACCATCGTTGCCCCTTCCTCTATCGCCACCTCGAAATCGCCGGACATCCCCATGGAAAGCTCCGTAAGCCCCGCGCCGAATTCCCTGTTCACGTCCCGGAGCAGATCTGCAAGGCGCCGGAAATAAGGACGCGAGCTTTCAGGGTCCGTAGCGAGCGGGGGGACGGTCATCAGGCCGACAGGCTTGATGTGGCGGAGCGCAGGTCTCTTCCCGAGCATGGACCGCAGGACGTCCTCCGTGGCGCCGTGTTTCTGCGGCTCTCCGGAAAGATTGACCTCGAAGAGGACGGATATCCCTTTTTCGTCCCGGTCGAGGGCCTCCAACAACTCCCATCGGTCAACGGAATGGACGTAGCTGAAGAGCCCCGGGATGTGCTTTGCCTTATTCGACTGCACATGGCCTATCATGTGCCACGTGGGTCCGGGCCCGAGGGCCTCTATCTTTCCGCGCGCCTCCTGCAGGTAGTTCTCTCCGAAATCGGTCAGTTCCAGTGCCGCCGCAGCCCGTATGCTTTCCGCATCGACTCTCTTGGTGACGCCGATGAGCCGCACCTCTCCCGGCTGCCTTCCTGCCTTCCGGCAGGCGGTCATTATTCTTTCACGCACGGCGGCAAGCATTTCCCTGATCTCGCTCACGAAAGGATGCCCAAAGAAAGGAGGGCCTCGGTGATCTCACAGATAGGGAGGCCGACCACATTGGTGTAAGAGCCCTTTATCTCCTTTACCATATAGCCGCCTTTTCCCTGTACCGCGTAGGAACCTGCCTTATCGAAGGGCTCGGACGTGCCGACGTATTTCGCTATCTCGCCGTCCGTCAGGTCCTTGATGAACACCTTCGTCTCGGCCACGTCCTGGTAGACGATCTGCTTCGACGCGTTGAGGATGCAATAGCCGGTAAAGACCTTGTGCCAGTTCGCCCGAAGTCTCTTGAGCATGGCGATGGCGTCTTCGTCCGTTTTCGGCTTGCCCAGCACCTTGCCCTTGTGGACAACGATGGTATCCGCGCCGATGATCCACTTGTCGGGGAAAAGGTCCCCGACCTTCCGGGCTTTTTCGTAAGCCATCCTCAGGACGTACTCTTTTGGCGACTCGTAGGGCTTCCTGCGCTCGTCGATCCCCGGCGGCATGATGGAGAACGATATACCGAGGCTTCTCAGGATATCGACCCTTCGCGTCGACTCGCTCGCCAGCACTATGGCATTTTTGTCGTTGACATGGAACATTCGCAAAGAAAGTAATATGAATTTCTCTGTAATTCAAGTTAAATAAAATATATAAAGGGGTGCGGGCCCATGCGGTATATGTGCGACGGTCTTATATTATTGGATGATTTACGATGATCAATGTGATTACGACCGTTGATAGCAGGGAGACCCTCGAAAGGATAGGACGCCTCCTCCTGGAAAAAAGGCTGGTGGCCTGCCTCCAGGTAATCGGGCCCGTCAGGAGCGTTTATTGGTGGAAGGGAAGGGTTGAAGAGACGGAGGAATGGATCGGGATAATGAAGACGAGGCGAGAGTTGTACCCCGATGTCGAAAAGGAGATAAGGGCGCTTCATCCGTATGAGGTGCCGCAGATAGAAGCGATAGAGGCGGTATCCGTGCTGGCGGCATACGGACGCTGGCTTATCGATGAGACATCGAGCGTGACGGGTGCCGAGAGCCGGGAAAAGGACCGTTGAGCGGTTCATGACGGATGAAATCCTGAGGAAAATTGAAAGGGGCGCGCGTAGATGAAACCGATTGAGGTGAGAAACAATATCTATTGGGTAGGGGCCGTCGACTGGGCCATCAGGGACTTTCACGGCTATGAGACACCGCGGGGAACGAGCTATAACAACTATCTGGTCCTTGATGAGGAGCCCACGCTGGTCGATACGGTGAAACACGATTTTGCCGATATCACCCTCAAGAACATCAGCGACATCATAGACCCCGGCGCCATCAGGCACGTCATCATCAACCACATCGAGAACGACCATGCGACGAGTGTCGACCGGGTGATGGCCCTATGCCCCGGGGCCACCCTCTACATGACGGAAAGAGGCAAAAAAGGGCTCACGAGGTTCTTCGACCTCTCGCGCTGGCGGATCAGGACGNNCAGGACGGTCAAGACGGGAGATACGCTGAAGACCGGAAAGAAGACGATCCTTTTTCTCGAGACGCCCATGCTCCACTGGCCCGACTCGATGGTGTCGTACGTGCAGGAGGATAAGGTGCTGTTCAGCCAGGACGCCTTCGGCCAGCACATCGCCTCGTCGGCCCACTTCGACGATGAGTTCATCGCCTGCGCGTCGCTTGCGGAGCTGGAGGACGCGGTCGTCGATTACTACGCCAATATACTCATGCCCTTCGGTGCGCTTATCAAGGCGAAGATCGCGGAGGTAACGAAGCTCGGCCTGGAGCTTCAGGTCATCGCGCCGGACCACGGCATAATCTGGCGCCAGGACCCGGCAAAGATAGTACGTATGTACCTCGACATGGCCGAAGGAAAGGCGACGCAGAGCGTTGCGGTAATCTATGACACGATGTGGCACAGCACCGAGTACATGACCCAGTCCGTCGTCAGGGGTATCAAGGACGCGGGGCTTGAGTGCACGGTGATCAAGCTGAGGGCCACGCCCGTAAGCGTTGCGATAAAGGAATTCTGGAAGTCGAGGGGCACCCTCATCGGCTCGCCGACCCTCAACAATATCCCTTTCCCCACCATCGTCCAGTTCCTCACCTACTTAAGGGGACTCAGGGCCAAGAACCGCATCGTCGGGGCCTACGGCAGCTTCGGATGGAGCGGGGGGGCGATCAGGGAAGTCTACGAGACCGTCAGGCAGATCGGCCTCGAAACCTACGAGCCGGGCGTGGAGGTGATCTACAGGCCGTCCCCGCAGGACGAACAGAAGTGCTACGACTTCGGGTTGGCGTTTGCGGATAGAGTGAAGGAATACCATACGAAATTCTAAAGAACGGAGGATAGCCATGTCGAAGAGCGAGGAAAATCTTAAAGAAGCGTTCGCGGGAGAATCGCAGGCCAACAGGAAGTATCTTGCCTTTGCGAAGAAGGCGGACGAGGAAGGCTTCGCACAGGTGGCGAGGCTCTTCCGCGCCGCGGCGGAAGCCGAGACCGTCCATGCCCATAACCACCTGCGGGAGCTGGGCGGCATCAGGGGCACGAAAGAGAACCTGGAGGAGGCCGTGAACGGCGAGGTGTTCGAGTTTCAAAAAATGTATCCGGAGATGCTCGCCGTAGCGAAGAGTGAGGGGAATAAAGGGGCGGAAAGGACCTTCAACCTCGCGAACGAGGTAGAGAAGATCCACGCCGCCCTCTACCGGAAGGCCGCGGACAACCTGGGCAAGAACGCGGAGACCGGTTATTACGTGTGCCAGGTGTGCGGGAACACGGTGGAGGGCGAGCCGCCCGACACGTGTCCCATCTGCGGCGCCAAGAAGGCGATGTTCAAGAAGATCGACTGATCGCAAAAAAACACGACGCGGCGCCGACGGCCGGGTTATGCGGGAAATCGAAAGATGAGGAGCCATCAGAATCGAGCGGCGGGCCGGGCCCGTCGGCTCGATTCTTACCGAAACCAAACGGTCGCCGTTTAACCTTACTTTCCATGATTTCGAGGCCTTACCATTTGCTTCGCTTCCCCCCTCTTCCGCCGGGGTCGTTCCGCATGCGCATTTCAGGGAGGGCGCCACGCGGTCTCATCCAAGGGGTGGTTTCCAAATGCGTCGCCGGGGGGATTTTGAAGTTATTTCTTGACTTTTCAGCCCTTTTCGACTATTATTATGGTTTCAAATTTAACGGGCTAGACAGGAGACGGGTATGTATGCCATTATAGAGAGCGGCGGCAAGCAGTACCGGATAATGGAAGGGGTGAAGGTGAGGATCGAGAAGGTTCCGGGAAGTGCCGACGATCAGGTATCATTGGGTGAGGTGCTGGCGGTAAACGACGGCGAGCGCATGCTGGTGGGCAACCCTTATGTCGCGGGCGCGCTGGTGACCGGGAAGATAGTCGCCCAGGGCAGGGCGAGGAAAGTGATCGTTTTTAAGTACAAGCGGAGAAAAGACAGCAAGAAAAAGAAGGGACACCGCCAGGCATACACGGAGCTGGTCATAGAAAAGATAGAAGTGGAGGCGACACATGGCGCATAAGAAGGCCGGAGGAAGCTCCAGGAACGGCAGGGACTCGAGCGGCCAGAGGCTCGGCGTGAAGATCTTCGGAGGACAGCTCGCGAAGGCGGGTGCCATTATCATGAGACAGCACGGGACGAAGATATATCCGGGGACGAACGTCGGAATAGGGCGGGATAACACGCTTTTTGCGCTCATCGAAGGACATGTCACCTTCGAGGCCAAGGGAGAGAAGAAAAGGGTGAGCGTTTATCCTGTGGAATGAAATTTGTTGATGAAGCGACTCTTTATGTAAAAGCAGGGGATGGCGGTCGAGGATGTGTCAGCTTTAGAAGAGAACCATACGTGCCGAGGGGCGGACCCAACGGAGGCGATGGAGGGAAAGGGGGCGACGTCTCCATAGTCGGTAACGCACGCCTCATCAGTCTTCTCGATTTCAAATACAAGCGGGTTTACAGAGCAGAAAACGGAAAACTTGGCGGTGGTCAGAACAAGGCCGGGAGAAAGGGCGCCGATCTCGTGATCCACGTCCCCGTGGGGACAGAAGTGCACGATGAAAACGGTCTCCTGCTTGCGGACATCGTCGAAGAGGGGCAGGTCTATGTCGCTGCCCGTGGGGGGCGCGGCGGCAAGGGCAACGCCCGTTTCGTGACCCCCGTCCATCGGGTGCCGACGGAATTCGAGGAAGGCGAAAAAGGGGAAGAGCGGCCGGTACTTAAGCTCGAATTGAAGCTGTTGGCGGGCATAGGCATCATCGGACTGCCCAATGCCGGTAAATCGACGCTCCTTTCGCGCCTCACGAGGGCAAACCCCGAGGTGGGCGATTACCCTTTCACCACGCTGACCCCCTCCC
Organism: Syntrophaceae bacterium; assembly: GCA_003165115.1. GTDB lineage: Bacteria > Desulfobacterota > Syntrophorhabdia > Syntrophorhabdales > WCHB1-27 > BOG-1155. The sequence goes on from PLSJ01000332.1 coordinate 7,809, forward strand.
TCGGTGTACTCATCGAAGACGACAGACGTCTCGTCCTTGCCGATATTCCCGGTATTATAGAAGGAGCCTCCAAGGGAAAGGGCTTGGGGCTTACGTTCCTCCGTCATATAGAGAGGACGCGCACGCTCCTCTGGGTCATCGACGTCTCATCCCCAGATGTGGCCCGCGACTATGAGACCCTGTCGACGGAATTGCGCCTTTACAAAGAAGACCTCGCGTCGAGGGACCGCATCATTGTCCTTAACAAGATCGATCTCGTCAGCCCGGAGACGCTCGCCGGGAAAGAGGCTTTTTTCAGCCGTGCCGGAGAGACCGTGCGCATGGTAAGCGCGGCAGAGGGCACCGGCATCGACGGGTTGAAGGAGCTGCTGGCGGAAAAGGGCGGAGGCCGCGTCCATGGCTGATATTCACAGGGTAGTGCTCAAGGTCGGCACATCGGTCCTGCTGGGAGAGGATGGCAGGATTTGCAAGGCCAGGGCCGACGATTTCGCCCGCCAGATAAAGGCCGTAAGGGACCGGTCCGTGGACGTGATCGTCGTCTCCAGCGGCGCCGTGGCGTGCGGCATGGAAACGGTGGGCCTGAAGAGAAAGCCCAGGGAGATGGCGAGGAAACAGGCCCTTGCATCCGTAGGGCAGATCGTGCTCATGCGTATGTACATGGAGGCGTTCGCCGGGGCCGGGCTTACGGCAAGCCAGATACTCCTGACCCATGAAGATACGAAATCGAGGAGCAGGTGCCTCAATCTGATGAACACGATCGACACGCTCCTCGCGATGGGCGTCGTGCCTATTGTGAACGAGAACGACACGCTGTCGTTCAAGGAGATCATGTTCGGTGATAACGACAACCTTTCGGCCCTGATCGCGCAGATCGGCAACGCCGACCTATTGGTGCTCCTTTCCGACGTGGAGGGCCTCTACGAAAGGGACCCGAAGCGATACCCCGGCGCTGCCATGATCAGGACGGTCAAGAAGATCGACGAGCGCATAGAGGCCCTTGCCCACGGGACGACGAGCGAAAAGAGCGTCGGCGGCATGACGAGCAAGCTGGAGGCGGCGAAGAAGGCGGGAAATTACGGCATACCCACCAGGGTGGTGGGGGGCAATGTTAAGGACGTCGTGCAAAGAGTGATTGCCGGCGAGGAGATAGGCACCCTTTTTGTGGCACGGAAGCGCATGACAAGGAAGAAATGCTGGATCGCCTTCGCTTTCAAAGCGAAGGGGAGAATCGGGATAGACCCCGGGGCGCGGGAAGCGTTGCTTCACCACGGGAAAAGTCTCCTCCCTTCCGGCATTGTCGGCGTGGAGGGTGACTTTTCGAGGGGAGAATGCGTCGAGGTGACCGCCGGGTCGGACAAGGTGATAGCCCGCGGCATCGTCAACTACTCGTCTTCCGATATCGGCAAGATAAAGGGCACGAAAAGTGTTGAGATAGAAAAGAAGCTCGGCTATAAATATACGGAGGAAGTGATACACAGGGACAATATGGTGGTTTTATGAACGCCGGTGAGGTAGCGAAGACGGCCCGGGCGGCAAGCGACGCGGCAGCCCATCTCAGCACCGAAGCGAAGGACCGGGTCCTCGGGACGCTCGAAGGTCTGCTCCGTGAGCGGCAAGAGTTCCTTTTCGAAGAAAACAGGAAAGACATCGAAAAGGCAAAAAGCGAGCTGCTGCCGGAGAGTCTTATCGAACGGTTAAAGTTGGACGCGAAAGTCGTGGATGAGATGGCTGCGGGTCTGAGGGACGTGATGCAGTTGCCCGATCCCGTCGGGGAGATCGTGAAAATGTGGAAGCGGCCCTCCGGCCTGCAGGTCGGCAGGATGCGTATCCCTATCGGCGTGATCGCCATAATTTATGAGTCCAGGCCGAATGTGACGATCGATGCCTTTGCGCTCTGCCTGAAGAGCGGCAACGTGGTGATCCTCAAAGGCGGAAAAGAGGCGCTCTATTCGAACCGGGCGCTTTTCAGCCTTGTGACGGAAGCGCTCACGCGATGCGGCGTCCCCGCGGAAGCGGCGCAGCTTATAGAGACGAGCGACCGGGCTTACCTTTATGAACTTTTAGGGCTGAGTGATTATATTGACCTAGTTATCCCGCGGGGGGGAGAGGCGCTGATCCGCAGTGTCGCGGAGCATTCGCGCATCCCCGTCCTCAAGCATTACAAGGGCGTGTGCGCTGTTTATGTCGACGAATGGGTGGACGAAGAGATGGCCTTGAATGTCTGCCTGAATGCGAAGGTCCAGAAACCGGCCACCTGCAACGCCATGGAGACCCTTCTCGTGCATGAGGCTATTGCCCCGCGTTTTCTGCCGGAGATGGTGAGCAGGCTCCGGGAGGCGGGCGTGACGATAAGAGGGTGCGAACGGGCCCGCCGGATCGTTGCAGGGCTGGATGAGGCAACCGAGCGGGACTGGCAGGAGGAGTACCTCGACATGGTCCTGTCGGTGAAAGTCGTCCATGATATGGAAGAGGCGATAGCGCATATACGGGCCTACGGCTCGCAGCATACGGACGCGATCATGACCCGCGATTACCACAACGCGTGGCGGTTCCTGAAAGAGGTCAATTCTTCCCTCGTCCTGGTCAACGCGTCCACCAGATTGAACGACGGGTTCCAGCTGGGACTCGGCGCGGAAATGGGCATCAGCACCACGAGGCTGCACGCCTTTGGCCCTATGGGGCTGGAGGAGCTTACGGTGACAAAATTTATCGCTTTCGGCGACGGGCAACAGAGGAGCTGATGGCCATAGGGATGTTTGGGGGGACCTTCGACCCGGTGCATATGGGCCATTTGAGGGTCGCCGAGGAGGTGCGCGAGGCGTATTCCATGGAGAAGGTCTACTTTGTGCCTGCGCGGGTCCAGCCCTTCAAACAGTCGGGGAGGGGTGCCACCGCCGAGGAGAGGGTACGCATGCTTGAGATGGCGACGCGGGGCAACAGTTTTTTTCGGACGTCCCCGGTCGAGATCAGGAGGGGCGGTGTTTCCTATTCGATCGACACGGTGAAGCATTTTGCCCGCAGGTTCGGGGACATCTACTTCGTCATGGGCATGGATGCCTTCTCGGACATAGGTTTGTGGAAGGCCTACCGGGAGCTGTTCCTGTATGCCGATTTCGTCGTTATGGTGAGGCCGGGAATAAGGCCCTCGGGACTTCCGACGGGCCTCTCGACGGAGACGCGGCAGCTCGACGCCTCGACATTCGAGCATGCGTCGGGTAAGAAGATCTATTTTCACCACATTACGCAGCTCGATATCTCGTCAACACGGATAAGGGAGCTGGCGAGGATGGGGAAGTCGATAAAGTATCTGGTCCCCCATCCGGTCGAGCGATATATTATCAAAAAAGGATTGTACAGGAACTAAGTGGAAACGAAAGAGAAAGCGGATGCGAGCGGACGTTCGGCGTTGGAAAAGAAGGCCATGGACGTGGTGGTGCTCGACCTCTCCGGGCTCACGGACATCGCGGATTATTTCGTGCTTGCGAGCGGCACGAGCGAACGGCACGTGAAGACCATATCCGAGGCCATAGAGCACGATATGAAGGAGAAAGGGATAGCGCCTTTGTCGATGGAAGGTTTTGAGGAGGGGCGATGGATCATTATAGATTACGGAGACGTGGTCATCCATGTGTTTCTCGAATCGCTCAGGGAGCTGTACGATCTTGAGAATCTCTGGATAGAGGCGAAGAGATACGCCATGGAGTAAGAACAGAAATCAAGAGGGTGGGGTGTTAAATGGATAAGGAAAGACTCGAATATTTCAGGAAAAAACTGCTGAAGCAGCGCGAGGCGATCCTGAATAAATCAAAGAAATTGAAAGAGGAGTCGTATACGCTCGGCACCGACGGTATCCAGGATATGGCGGACGCGGCGAGCAACGCGTATAACGCCGATATCCTGATGAGTCTGAGCGACAACGACAGGACCATGGTAAAAGAGATCGATTCCACCCTCGATAAGATCGGATCCGGGACTTACGGCATATGCGAGGAATGTGACGAGCCGATCAACGAGAAAAGGCTTGAGGCAAACCCGGTGGCGCGCTATTGCATCACCTGCAAGAGAATGATCGAGGAAAAAGGCGAATAAGCCGATGAAGTACAAGATCTCACTGCTCTTCTTTCTTCTCCTGTTTGTCGCTTACGTGCTGCTTTCTTTCCTGAATTCCGACAAGGTGCCGCTCGACGTCGGTTTCGGGAGGCTCGAGACGACGGTCACCAACTATATCGCCGCCGCTTTTGTGCTGGGCGTGATCTTTTCCATTATTGCAAGCTTTTTCACCGATGCGAGAAGGGGCCTCGCAAAGTGGCGCAACCAAAGGAAGGAGAGGCGGAGGCAGGAGGCGAACGAGCTTTTTGAGAAGGCGAAGCTCCATGAGATGAAAGGCGAGCCGGAAAAAGCGGAGGAATATTTCAACCGCGTCATACGGTCGGTGCCGGATTTGGAAGAGCCTTACCTGCTCCTCGCCGACATGCATGCGGCGAGGGGAGAGCCGGGTAAGGCGATCGAGGCCCTCGACCTCGGCGAAAGACGTCTCGGCAAGAGAGAAGGGATACTGCTGAAGAAGGTGAAAATCCACGGGGCCCAAAAGGACCTGGACGCGGTGGAGCGGGCGTTGCTGGACGTGATGCGGGTCAAGGGGTCCAGCCTTGACGCCCTGAGGGCCTTAAGAGACTTATACATCGGCCGGAAAGCATGGGCCCAGGCGCTGGAGACGGAAGAGAAGGTAAGAAAGCAGATAAAAACGCCGGAGGAAGACCATCGGTTCCTCGGGCTCCAGTACGAGAGCGCGAAGGAGCGCTTCCGAAGGGATGACCCCAGGCTCTACGAGCAAGTGCTTAAGGACCTGCGGGAGATCACCGGCGACAACAAGCGATTTATCCCCGCCTACATCCTTTCGGCCGAAGTCTACAAGAAGACGGGCAAGCTGAACGACGCGGGAAGGGTGTACGGCCGCGGCTTTGCCAAGACGGGCCATATCGTTTTCCTCCGGCAGTTGGAAGACCTCTACATCGACAGGGGTGAGCCGGGCGTCATCTTAAAGATATACCGCCGGCTTCTCGAAGTGGCGCCCAGGAACCAGCTCCTTATGTTCTTTTACGCGCGGCTCTGCCTGAAGCTGGAAATGATCGACGAAGCGATCGACGTCCTGAAGACGCTGCTCGCGGAGGAGAAGGAATTCAGGGGGCTTCACCGGGCCATGGCGGAGGCGTACATCCACCGGGGCAAGTTCGAGGACGCGGTCAAGGAATTTTCGCAGGCCTTTCCCATGAGCCAGGTGTACCTGCCTTTTTATTGCGTCAAGTGTCTGGCCGTCAAAGAGGAATGGACCGATTTTTGCGACACCTGTTATAGCTGGAACACGATAAATATCAGGCAGGAGGGCCTCTTTTTTCAGGAGGCCGAAAACTTGCGCGTCCTCTACGAGGAAAACTGGGAGGCGACATGACGGACGATCTTATCCTGGCCAACGACAACAAGATCATTTTCCTTGTCCTTGACGGGCTCGGCGATATCCCCGACCCGGCGCACTCTTTCATGACCCCCCTAGAGGCTGCGAAGAAGCCGAATATGGATCGTCTCGCAGTCGAGAAAGGGGTGCTCGGCCGCACCATACCGGTGGGAGTTGGCATCACGCCGGGCAGCGGTCCCGGCCATCTGAGCCTTTTCGGCTACGACCCCGTGCGCTACGAGATAGGCAGAGGCATCCTGGAGGTGCTCGGGCTCAATATGGACCTTCAGCCGAGCGATGTCGCGGCCAGGGGGAACTTTTGCACGGTAAAGGACGGCATCGTGACCGACCGGAGGGCGGGCAGGATAGAGACCTCGATCGGGGAGCAATTGTGCGAGCGGCTATCGAAGGCAATCCCGTCGGTGGACGGGGTAAAGGTGTTCCTGAAGCCGGGTGTCTCGCACAGGTTCGGGGTCGTCTTCAGGGGAGAAGGGCTGTCCGACGAGCTGGAAGACGCCGACCCGCACAAGGACCGGAAACCTCTCGCATTGGCAGCCCCAAAATCACCCGGGGCGGAGAAGACGGCCGCGGTCGTCAACAGATTCATGAAGAAGGCGATGGAGGTGCTCAGGGATGAGCCTGTGGCGAACGCTGTCCTGCTCAGGGGCTTCTCGAAGAACCCCGACATACCCCTGTTTCCGGAAAAATACCGGATGGACTCACTGGCGATCACCACCTATCCGATGTACCGGGGGATAGCCAAGGTGCTGGGCATGAAAGTGGAGAAGGAGCCGGCGGACTATAAAGAGATGGTCTCCATTCTCAGGGAGCATTACGACCGGTACCAGTTTTTCTTCTTACACGTGAAAGAGACGGACGTGGCGGGAGAGGACGGCAATTTCAAAGAAAAGACGAGAGCGATAGAGTTCGTCGACACGATAGTGCCCGATATCTACGCACTCAAACCGAAAGTGCTCGTCGTCGCCGGGGACCACTCGACCCCTTGCCCCCTGAAAGGCCACAGTTGGCACCCTGTCCCGCTCTTGATCGTCGCGGATACGGGGGAGAGGGACGGCCTCCCTTTCCATGAGAAGAATTGTCTGAAGGGCAGCACAGGGACGATATACGCAAAAGAGCTGATGACCCTCGCCCTGGCCTATGGCTTGAAGCTTGACAAGTACGGTGCATGATCTCTTCAAAGCCGCTCTGGAGCTTATTTATCCGATCCATTGCGGAGGATGCGGCATCGAGGGAGAAGTGCTCTGTGGTGAGTGCAGGCGCTCTTTCATCACCCTTGAAAGTCCCTTCGTCTGTCCGTCCTGTGGCAGATGGACCGGCAGCGACGCCCTCTGCGGTGGATGCATTACCCATCCCCCGTATTTCACGCGGGGGGTTTACGTCTTTTCTTTTGAAGGCCCACTGAGGGAGGCCGTTCACGCCTTCAAATTCGGGGGCAGGATCGACGTGGGAACGGCCCTGATGCACATGGGTCGGGAAAGAATCGCCTCGTTCGGCGGCGCCTTCGACCTGATCATACCCATGCCCGTCACGGACAAAAGGCTGAAAGAACGGGGCTTCAACCAGTCTTTCATCATAGCCGGGGAGATATCACGCATAACGGGCGCGCCCATAGACCATGAGACGCTCGTGAAGGCCAAAGAGACCGAAGACCAGTACACGCTGTCGAAAGACGAAAGAAGACGGAACGTACGGGGGGCTTTTTCCCTGAAGGACGCACGAACCCTGGCGGGCAAGCGCCTGCTCCTCGTGGATGACCTCTATACCACGGGCAATACCGCGCGGGAGGCCTGCCGGACGCTCCTGCGGACAAAAGCAAAGGAGATCCTCTTCTTCGCCCTTGCAAGAACGCCTTGATGAAAAAAGCCCTGATCATAGTCGTCGCGGTACTTTTCGTCCTCTGCGGGATGATGCTGGCCGGCTGGTTTTACCTGCCAACGCTTGCATTCCACATGCTGGGCAAAGCCATAGGCGGGACGGTGGAGGCATCGAGCTCCAGCGTTTCCTTCCGCGGCGGCCTCATCGTACTGAGGCTCAACGGAGTGCGGATAAAAGGCAAGGTGCAAGGCATCGTCCAGACGTGCGAGCTCCGGGTGCAGCCCTCGAAGGGCCTCTATGTCAAATACTTCACCATTTCGGATTTCGATATCAAGCTCGGAAAGGAAACGGGCCATATAGGCTTTTATCCGGTGCCCGTGGAACTGGCGGAGATCAGGAAGGGCACGGTCGATTACGAGGGGCGCAAGTACGTGCTCCGGGAGTTGAGGGTCACCAATTTCAACACCGGCGGCCGGATGGAATTCAGCATAGACGGCGGGGTCGAAGGACTGGGCAACCTCAAGACCAGGGGCGAAGGTGTTTTCGGGGATAAGCGGTCGGACTTGACGGGCGCGTACTCGCTGTCGGCGGTACACATGGCCGGCGTTTTTAAGGACTACGAGGGCCTGGCAGACTCCCGCGGCACCTTCGGCTACCGGGACGGGGTGCTCGTGATGGACGGCGACGTGCAGGCGTCCCACTTTTCGCTCATGGAAGACTTCCTGAAGCAAAGGCTGGCGTCAGAGAGGAATCTCTGCCGCATCCACTTGAGCCGGGTCGGCGACACGACGGATGTCACGCTGACCGGTCTTTCCTTCAAAGGCACGCCGCTTTTTCTGAAATTCACCGGCACGCCGCGACGGCTCACGTACCTTGAGCTGAATACCGGCTTCCTCGCCATTTCCGACCTGATGGATTATATAAACCCTGCGGTCTTGTCGGAAGGAGATTGGGGGCCACTCTCTTTCGTCAAAGACGGCGCAATGCGCATAGGCCGTTTCGTCTTTCGGCGGGGAAGGCCCATTACCGCCGAGGTAGAGGTGGCTCACGTCGAGGTGGCCGCCGGAAAGCTCGCGTTCCACGAAGTAAGCGGCTTTTTGCGCCTGGACGGCGACGCGCTGGCATTAACCGGCTTCGCGGGAAGGCTGGGCGAGGGGCAGGTATCCGGGGTGACCGGCCTGGTCCCCCTGAGGCTCGACCGGGACGTCGTGTTGAAGGGGCGATACGCCCTCGGCCTGAAGGACCTTATCCGGTTTGCCGGCACGGAAGCGGTGGAGATCCTGGCGGGGAGCACCGAAGGAGACGTCACCCTGCAGGGGAGGCAGGACCGCGGCTTCAGCGTCGAGGGGGCGGGGACTATCCGGGACAGCCGGTTCGTCTGGAAGCGTGTTGCCCTTGGCGCGTCAGGGGGCTATACGTTCAGGGACGGACGCGTGACGTTCGCTCCCCTCGTGATAAGCGGGGCCGTAACGAGGCTTGTCATGACGGGAAGCGCGGAAAAGGGACGGGCCGACCTGCATGTGTCAGGGGTGATCGACGGCCGCCAGATAGACACCGTGCTCAACCGCCCCTATCTTCGGGGAATCGCGGGCGTCGACGGGGAGGTGGGGTTAAAGGACGACACGTACGGGATCAGCGGGCGCCTGGCGATGACGGACCTTTCCTTCGAGATCCCCCGTGTGATAAGAAAGGGGCTCGGGGTGGAAAGCTCGGCTGTCGTGTCGCTGCACGGACGATCAGGCGGCGAACTCTGCGTGGATAACCTTCTTTACACGCTCGGCCCCCTGAAGGCCGCGCTGAGCGCAAGGGTCCGGAAGGGAAGGATATCCCGGATGCACGTGGCCCTGGACGTCCCCAAGGTCGAGGAGCTGTCGCGGCTCTTTTTTTTTGACGACGGCGAGGCCCACGGAGACCTGAAGGCCGACGTGCGCGTGGAGGATTTGCCGTATCCCGTGACGAAGCTCCCCGTGATGCAGGGACACCTTGCCTTTCACGGAGACATCCTGCACCCTCCCAGCCTTGCGAAGGCCCTCACCGGCATCGACCTTGTGGCAGCGTTCGAGGGGGAGCGGTTCACTGTCGACCTGTCGGGGCTGCGTGTGGGAGAAAGCCAGCTCACGAAGGCGCGTCTCGTTGTCGTGGGCACCGATGCGCCTCGGTTCACCCTCGGGGCCGACCTGGACTCTTTCGACCCTGCCGATTTTACGCGGAGGCGTGGTAAGGGGTTCAGGATGCCGGTGATTGGCGCAGGGAGCCTCGCGGCCAGGACGACAGGAGATTTTGTGCTGAAATCAAAAACGGGACGCTTATCCGGCGTGGCCTGCCGCGACCTGGTGGTCCAGGGCACGTTCGGACACCGGGTGCTTGTGGTGACGCACGGGCGGAGCCAGGCGGGCAAGGGTGAGTTCGTGTTTCGGGGAGACGCATATCTCGGATCCGTTCCCCGCCTTAGGATGAAGGCGCAGTTATCGGATGTGACCGCTCAGGAGGTGGTTGCCTTCGCCGGAGGAAGACAGCAGCACGTCTTCGAGGGCACGGGGTCGATGTCGGCCGACCTCAGCTTCGCCGGGAGAGATGGCAAGGCCCTTGCAAAGAGCGCGAGCGGCACGGTGAGCCTCGCGAGCCGGGACGGGGTGATCAGGAAATGGAATATCCTCTCCAAGATACTGGCCCTCACCAACGTATACGATCTTTTTCAGGGACAGGTCGACCTGACGCGTGAAGGTCTCGTATATAAAAGGCTCAGCGCCTCCTTTGAAGGGAATAACGGCGTGTTTCATACGGATAATTTCCTTATCGACAGTCCCTCCATGCTTATCACGGGCACGGGGGACCTGGACGCGGAGAAAAGGGAGATCGACGGCACGATGACGGTGTCGCCGTTCGTGACGATGGACAAGATCATAAACCTGGTCCCCCTGGTGCGCAGCATTGTACGTGAAAAGAAGAGCGGTTTTGTCTTCTTCGTTTACGACGTCAAAGGGCCGGCGCAGGACCCGGAGGTAAATTCGAGCTATGTCCGGAGCGTGGGGTCGAGGATTGTCTATCTGCTGCGCAACACGCTTCAGCTCCCGAAAGGGCTGTGGGACCAGCTTCACAAGGAGAAGCAGCAATGAGGATCGCCATTATCGGGGCAGGGAAAGTCGGCATCGCGCTCGGCCATGTCTTGAAGAAGAAGGGGTTTGACGTTGTCGCCGTCGCGTCGAGGCGGCAGTCCTCACTCGATACGGCAAAGGCGTACATCGGGGCCGATTGTCTCTTTACCCTCGATAACAGGCAGGCCGTGGAGACGGCCGACGTGGTGGCGGTCACGACGCAGGACCGGGAGATAAAGAACGTGGCCGCGCAGGTCGCGGCCGCGCCGGAACGGCTCGACGGAAAGCTGTTTTTTCACACGAGCGGGGCGCACGCCTCGTCCGAGCTCTTTCCCCTGGCGATAGTGGGCGCATCCCTCGGCTCGCTGCATCCCCTCCAGACTTTTCCCGATATCGACGCCGGCATCAGGGTGCTTCCCGATACCTATATCTTTATCGAAGGCGATGACAAGGCGCTTCCCGTGCTCGGGGAGATCGCGTCGGCCATAGGCGCGGAGGCGGTCGTGATAGGAAGCGAAAACAAGGTGCTCTACCACCTTTCGGCGGTCTTTGTGTGCAACCTGCTCGCCAGCCTCCTCTACGCGGGGGAAGGCATCATGAAGCGGATCGACATCGATCTCAAGCCTTTCTATCCGATCATCAGGGCGACGCTCGCGAATATCGAGACAAGGGGGCCGCTCCTCTCTCTCACGGGTCCGGTGGTGAGGGGGGACGCGGGCACCGTCTCATCCCATATAGACGCCATCGGGGACATGCCACTCCATGAAAGAGTCTATAAAGACCTCTCCCTGGTGGCCCTGGAGATGGCGCAGCAGAGGGGGACGCTTACGGACGAACAGATAGCGGCGCTCAAAGGCATCCTGGAGCAGGGATAGATCGTCCGGTCGGCCGTCCATCCGATCCGGCATCGAGTACGGCGGTTATCAATAAGATGCGTACAAGGGGCAGGGCCATTTGCTGGCAAAAAGCGCTCTTTTGCTTGACTTTAATTTTTCGTATGGTAAAAGAAGAGAATCGCAATATGCGGTATTAATTAGTGATGGGTTTACGTCGAAGCGGTTTAAAATAACTGGGAGGAAAAATCATGGTCAATCGTAATGCAGGAAAAAGACTTCTTGTGCTTATGGCAGTTCTGCTCCTTCAATGGGCCTTCGCCGGGGTGCTGACGGCAGCGGAACCGGCTAAGATTGTACAGGGCGGAGCGGTTCTGACCGTGGCCGAGTCCAAGAGGCTGATCGCCAAGGCTGTGGTACAGATGCCGATCGTCAAGAATGCCCTTGCAAACGGTATGGTCATTATCATCAAGGGGACAACCAATGCCTACGTGGCAGAGGAGATCACCGGGCAGAAAGTCGAGCGTCCGGCATTTGTGACGGGAAGAATTACCGGGAAA